>NZ_JBFTLO010000009.1:0-146470 GCF_056396485.1 Psychrobacillus sp. 05T411
TTTTCGCTACAGGCGTCGACTCCTGCCGGATGAGTGGGCAAATGAGACATCCCAACGTCCGCCTAAGGGCGGCGGGGATGGCTCATCGCTCACCCGGCGGAAAGCGCACGACTGCAGCGAAAATCACAGCGGTCACTACGTCGCAGTATCCCCATACTACGTTCGTTCGAAAAATGTCATAACTTATTTGTGTTACATGTAAAAAGTTATCCACATGTATAGAATTTAATAATCTCGTAAGCACAGAAAAACTCCCGAATCGGTGGTTCAAAATAGAGATTCGGGAGTTTCTTTTTATTCTTCTAGATTATCACTTATCAAACTAGCTAATACATGCACGCGTAAAATTATTCCTTTAATCGTTAACTCTTCATCGGTAACGACAATTGGATATTTGGAATCGAGTACGTATGGAATAATATCTTGCACATATTCATCCGGTCGAACGGTTTTTACTTCTGTGAGCATTACTTCTTGTAAAGTCTTTTTTTGTTTCAGCCCATCAATTGCTTGGTCAATCGTAACTATCCCTTGTATTTGGCGTTTACGATCGGTTACAAATGCACTGGATATACCGTTCTCCCGCATTACTTGAGTCGCCACATTCAAACCATCTTTCAATGATACTAGGCCATAAGGTTTTGTCATGATATGTTCCGCTTGCAATATTTTAGAACGATCGATATCACGGATGAATTCCGAAATATAATTACTTGCTGGCTTATCTAAAATTTCTTCAGGTGTACCGATTTGCTCTACCTTCCCATTTTTCATCACTGCTACACGATCGCCAATTTTGAATGCTTCGTTGACATCATGAGTGATGAAAATGATTGTTTTTTGCAATCGGTTTTGTATATCTAATAGCTCGAGCTGCATTTCTCGTCGAATGAGCGGGTCGAGTGCACTGAAAGGTTCATCCATGAGCAAAATGTCTGGGTCATTTGCTAACGCCCTTGCAATACCTACCCGTTGTCTCATACCACCTGAAAGCTCATCTGGATATTGGTTTTCATATCCTTTTAGACCAACCGTTTCTATATGTTTTTGTGCTATTTCTTGGCGCTCTGCTTTGGACATACCTCGCACTTCGAGTCCGTATTCGATGTTTTCAAGAACGGTTCGATGGCTAAAGAGGCCGAAGTGTTGGAATACCATCGCGATTTTTTTCTGTCGATAATATTTAAGCTGGGTTTTATTATAATCTACAACATTTTCCCCATCGACATAAATAGCACCTGATGTGGGGCGATTAAGTAAATTTAAACAACGAATTAATGTGGATTTCCCACTTCCGGAAAGCCCCATAATAACGAATGTTTCGCCTTCCATAATTTCCATTGAAGCATTATAAACACCGACTGTATGCCCTGTTTTGGCGAGAATCTCTTCTTTAGGTGTCCCATTTTCAACCATTGGAATAATTTTTTTAGGTCTCGGACCGAAGATTTTCGATACATTTTCTAGTTTTAATTTGACTGTCACGTTGCATCCCTCCTATGTTTCTGAAGGCGTTTAGCAATTCCCCCGGTAATTCGGTCAATAATAATCGCTAAGAAAACGATACTTATACCAGCTTCAAAACCAAGGGAAATATCAATCCGATTAATCGCATATAGCACTCGTTCACCGAGTCCCTGTGCCCCGACCATCGATCCAACAACGGCCATAGCTAGTGCCATCATGGTTGTTTGGTTTATACCCGCCATAATGGTTGGCAATGCTTGTGGTAATTGCACTTTCAAAAGCATTTGACTCGTTGACGAACCGAACGATTGTGCAGATTCGACTACTTCTTCATCTACATTACGAATTCCTAGTTCCGTCAAGCGGATTACTGGAGGCAACGCATAAATGATTGTTGCAATAACAGCGGGCACATTCCCTAATGGGAAGAAGAATATAACAGGAATTAAATAAACAAAGCTTGGCATCGTCTGCATGGCATCAAGTATTGGTCGCATAATAGTAGACATTATTTTACTAAATGCCATCCCAATACCTAATGGGATACCGATTACAAGAGATAGTACTACGGAGATTAATACAATCGAAATAGTGGTCATCGTTTCCGGCCATAAATCGAAAGTACCGATTAGGAAAATGAAAAAGGAAAAAAGAAGGCCCCCGTACAAGTTAGTAAAATACCATCCTAATAAAAAGATGATAATCATGAATAACCACCAAGGAATAGCTAGAAGACCTGCCTCTAGTCCCTTGATCAGTGTAGAGGAGATAACAAAAATAAAATCAAAAAACGCATCCAAATATAATGCTAAAAAATCGATAAACTTTTCTACGCCATCTCCAATTGGTATTCGAACATCAGGAAATTCTGTCATAAATCATGGACTGCACTAAAGGAACAGTCGCACCCACCTCACGTTTCTTAGCTAGATTATTTCGTTCATGAATCATTATTTCAAAGCAGCCTTCACTTTTTCGGCAACTTCTTCGGACACCCAAGTTGTCCAAATATCTTCATGCTCTTTCATCCACCAATGTGCGGCTTCGTCTGGTTCTGCTTCATTTGCATTCATATAATCTAATGCTTCTTCCGTTAATGTATTGCTTGTAGAATATTTACTTAAGAAGTCAACTACTTCTTTTGCTTGTGTTGGCAAGTCCTTATGAACCGCAATGACTACGTCGTTTGGAGGGAATTCAGTTCCTTTGGATTCTTCCCAAACTGTTTCGTCGTACGGGTTATCTTCTAGTAAAGTTAAATCATAGCTTGCTGTAACCCATGTTGGTGACCAATAATAACCTACCCACGGTGTTCCTTTTTTGTAGGCTCCAGCTAAATCTGCAACGATTGCCGAATCAGATCCTGGTGCTAAATAGTTATATTGTTCGTCAAGGCCATATGTTTCAAGTTTCGTCTCCAAGTGTTCACTTACTACCCAGCTAGATGGTGCTCCGACAATACGTCCTTTGCTATTATCTTCGGGATCTTGGAAAATATCTGGATACTTCTCTAAGTCTTGAACCGTTTTTAAATCTGGTGCAATCGGTTCAATACCTCGTTCTGCATCCCCTTCTATCACGTAAGTTGGAACATATAATCCTTGTGAATTATCTGCAAAATTCGTAGCTACTTTTACGATATTTCCGCTATCAATGGCTTTTTCATAGACTTCTTTAATGTTATCGGTCCATACTTCCATGTTGACATTAATGTCTCCTTTTTCAAGGGCTTGCATTGTAGCGGCGGTCGTTCCGCTTGTAACCTCTGTGTCATAGCCGTAACCTTCTTCAACGATTAACTGTGCAATGCTATTATGAACACGAACACTATCCCACCCTGCATCTGCAAACTTAATCGTCTTAATACTGTCTGTACCCGCTTCTTCACTACATGCAGCTAACACTAAAATTGAGCAGAGTGAAATGAACAACATCAATTTCTTCATTAATTTTTACCCCTTTTTTCTCTTTTTTTAAATTAGACGCATAGTCCTATCCCCCTTTCCATACCCAATCTCCATAAGTTTGAACGTATAAAACTTATAAAATATTAAACACCCAAAATTACCATATTATTGGAACATCTAATTTATAACTGTTTATGTTACTAGACTTGAAGATTCATTGCAAATAGAATAGCCTGAAAAATCTATTCTAATTTAATTATTACGAATAGTTAGAACCAATTTTTTAGTAGTATAGAATATATATTGTGGAATTTTTTATGAAATTTTAATCATTTATTTTAGGTCTTTAGTTGCTTTGATGAAAAAGTGAATATAATGCTTTTTTTGAAGAACAAAAGCGCAAGCGACTATCTTTGCCCCAACATAGCATATTGGAAAAATGAATGGCATGAGGCGAATAATAGGGATAATGGGTCGTAAGGTGACCGCTAGGATTTTCGCTACAATCGTACGCTATCCGCCGGGTAAGCGATGTGCCTTCACTGAAGTCGACGCCTGGAGCGAAAATCAATGGAAATTGCTTACTTATTCAGTATCGACTCGCTAAAAATAAAATTTTCTACAGGTTTTTCGAATGTTTTTATCCAGTAAATGGCTTAGGGCAACCATTCGGTCATTGAAAGCAACCAATTCTATTCCAAAAGCAATCAAATCAACGTGAGAGCAACCAAATTGCTGGTGAAAGCAACCAAATCCTCAAAATAACAAGTTGACTTGGTGTGAGACGACCGGGAATTTGACCCATTATTTATAAACGTAGCGTAAATGGTCGATAATGTTGCGAGTTTGAAGGAGAATGTTGTATTAATGCCATATAATGTTGCGAGTAATTCCTGTAACGTTACGCATTTTATATTGAACAATCTTCTCCGAATAGATAGAGTGGATATACTTGCTGTAGTGCGCCGGGCCGCATGAGCCGCAAGCACGAAGTCTAGCAGATACCGTAACAATGCACTTTCCCCATATTCGGTACAATATAAAAAATTGCCCTATATTAGTAGAAACAAAATAGGCAATCTGGAATCGATTATTTTTCGATTCCAGATTGCCTATTCGTTAAACTACCCGATTTTCAGGTTCTTTTTCCTCCAACACGGCTTCAATAGCCTCCGCATTCATCTGCATCATAGCCATACGAGTATGAATACTTGCGCTTCCGATATGAGGTAGCACTGTTACGTTTGATAAAGTAAGTAACGGATGATCCATTGGCACTGGTTCGACCTCAAATACATCGAGTCCTGCTGCCCATATTTTATTCGTCGTTAATGCTTCGTATAGTGCTGGTTCGTCAAAAATTGCATCTCTATGCCACATAGTTACTAATACCAAATAGTGATTTTAACAGATGAAACCAACTATTATTCTTGCTCATTAAAGTAATTCCCTAATTGTGAATAAATTGCTTCGTAATCTTTAATAATGTGTTCCCTCATAAGTAATTCGGAAAGTTCACCGTCTTTACTTTTGATTGCATTAAAAATACTCTTATGTTCTTCAGAAAAACTCGCACGGAAATAAAATGAACTAATAAATGATCTATATGCTAAAATCTGTGACCTCATCAAAATCATCATATGGATTAAGGAAGCATTATCACTTACTTGAACAATGGTATCATGGAAAACGGTATTTTTTTCTACTACCTTTTCCAATTGTCCTTCTTCAAAGTATTTATCCGATAAATAAAGAGTTTCTTCTAAAAATGTAATAGTATTATCATCAATATTTTCAGCAGCTTTTTTTGCTGCCAATCCTTCTAGTACTGAGTTACATTCAAATAGCGAGAACATTGCTTTAGGAGTAAAGTTAGTAACTTCCAATCCTTGTGAAGAATGAATGGAAACAAGACCCTCCATCTCTAATCTTTTTAAAGCTTCTCGAATAGGAGTTCTACTAATCTTTAATGTTTCCGCTAGTTTAGTTTCTTTTAACTTTTCACCTGGAGATAATTTTCCGTTTATAATTTGTTTTTTTATTATTAAATATGCTTGTTCAGATAGACTACTTTTTTTAGTTTGATTTGAAGTCAACAAGTTAATGCCCCCCACATAATATACATTAAAGTGCGAAGTATTTATAATTCCCCTCACTTTAAACCTTTACCCTATTATATTACATTAGAATGCCTATTCACTCTCCAAATCTGACTATCAAGATCTTTCCCAATAACTTTATACAGAAAATTTGAGGTTTCAGTTAATTTTTCTTTATTAATTTCAGTTTCAATTTCTAATTCTTTCAACAAGTATGCTAATTCTTCAGTTGAAATATTTCCCGTTGCCCCAGGTGCATATGGACAACCTCCAAGCCCTCCAATACTACTATCAAATGACTTAATTCCTGCTTGAATCCCAGCATATACATTCGCAAGCCCCCTTCCGTATGTATTATGAAAGTGTAATTCAAACTCAACCTCATTAAACTCTTTTGTTAGTTTGTTCATCCAATTTTGAACCTGAAGTGGATTTGCAACTCCAATCGTGTCGCAAAGGCCAATTCTTTTAAAACCAATATCTTGTAATTCGCTAACTATATCTCTAATTTTATCAAATCCAGGGTTACCTTCAAATGGACATCCAAATGCAGTTGAAACGGATGCTCTAAATTGCAATTGATTGCTAATACTTTCTGTTACGAGGGGTTGCAAGTTTTTTAGAGAATCCTTAGTCGTACAATTTAAATTTTTTTTACTATGAGAATCAGTGGCTGACATAACAAATGTAATACCATCCACTCCACTTTTCATTGCTCTTTTAAAACCAAAATCATTTGGTACAAGGGCAAAAAAAGTAGCTGGAAGATTTTTAATTTCTTTCATCACTTCTTCTGCATCTGCTAAATTTGGTATCCACTTTGGATGAACAAATGATGTAGCTTCTATTTCTTTGAAACCACTCTCTACAAGTTTATTAATTAGGATTATTTTATTTTCTGTTTGAACAAACTTCGATTCATTCTGTAGTCCGTCTCTCGGTCCAACCTCAATGATTTTAACTTGATCTGGTACTTTCAAAAGTATCACTACCTCTTTTATTATTTTTTCTTTATCGAAGCTAATTTGCCAACTTTAATTCAAAAGATTAGGAAGGAAAAGAACTAGCTCTGGAATAAATGTAATCAATAAAACCACTACGACGAGAACTAAAAAGAATGGAATAATTTTTTTACTTATTTGCTCTATGGAAACGTTTGCAATTTCCGATGCAATAAAGATGTTTAGTGCCATCGGTGGCGTTATCATACCAATTGAAGTGTTTACTATAATAATTATCCCTAATACGATTGGATCTAATCCTACTTGAACAGCTATTGGTAGTAGAATAGGGGTTACTAGTAAAATAATCGCATTAGTCTCAAGGAAAACACCTAATAAAAGTAATAAAACGTTAATTAATAATAAAATGATAATCGCATTGTCTGACACGCTTAGAATTGCAGAAGAAATAGTTCCTGGAATTCTCTCTGCTGTTAATAACCATGAGAATGCACTTGAGGTTGCAATTACGAAAAATACAATTGCTGTACTTTGACCGGAGCTTAAGATGATATGGTACAAGTCTTTTATTTTAATTTCTTTATAAACAAAGAAAGTTATGATTAAGGCATATACACAAGATACAGCAGCTGCTTCAGTTGGTGTGAAAATCCCACCATAAATTCCACCTAAAATGATAACTGGCATTAATAAAGACAAAAATGCTTCTTTAAATGACTTCCACACATCTGAAGAAGAAAGCCTTTTGCTCTCCATATTGTTCTTTTTTGCAATAATCATAAGAACCAAGCAAAGTGCAACAATCATTAATATTGCTGGAATAACTCCTGCAATAAATAATGCTCCAATAGAAACGCCACTGATAACTCCATAAGTGATCATTGGAACACTAGGAGGAACTACTACACCTAAAGTTCCAGCTGACGATACTACTGCTGCTGCATAGTCTGTTGGGTATTTTTCTTTTTCCATCGCCGGAATCATAACTTTACCTATAGCTGATACAGTTGCTGCATTGGATCCCGAAATTGCTCCAAAAAATCCTGAAGATAAAACTGTAATTATTCCAAGACCACCTGGTAGTGATCCAACTAAACTATTGGCGAAATTAATGAGCCTTTTTGAAATACCCCCTGTCTGCATTATTGATCCCGAAAGCATAAAGAATGGAATAGCCATAAAGGGAAAAGAATCTATTGAAGTAAACATTCTCTGCGGAATCATTGTTAGTGGAGCAGAAATATCACTGAATACAATCGCGATAATAGTAGAAAGACCTAAACTTACAGCGATTGGAATGTTAATTATTAGTAAGACAGCTAAACTTATGAATAGTATCGCTATTGTCATAATTGCACATCCTCACTGTATACTTTTTCCGTAAACGGAACTAACGACATTTGTATCGTTCTAACGATAATTAAGATTCCCCCAAAAAGAACTGCAACGTATGCATACCAAATTGGAATTCCTAATCCCGGAGAAATTTGTGGATTCATAATCTGTGTATTTACTAGAATCATTGAGTAATAAGTAACAATTAGTCCAAAAGTTAAAATTAGTAATGCACGCAAATAATGAAAGAACTTCTGAACTTTAAAATTAAACTTTTTCACAATAAAACTTAATCCGAGATGTGTATTGTTTTTAAATCCTAATCCAATTCCTGCGAATGCTAACCATATCATTAAGTATCTGGAAGCCTCTTCAGCCCAAGTTAACGACCCTAATTCGAAATATCGAAAAACAGTGGATAGCATTACGAATATAACCATTAGAGGAAAAGTAATCAATAAAATATAATTTTCTATATTGTTAATCCTTGATAATACTTTTTTCATAGCTCCATCCCCCTTTGTAGAATAGGGGAGAATTTTTCCCCTACTCAATCAAACTTAATTATTTTTCATTTTGAATTCTCTCAATATAATCTCCATATTGGTCTTTATATTTTTCCCAAACTGGTTCCGCAGCTTTTTGGAATTCTTCTAAATTTACTTCGTTAATTTTCATACCTGCATCTTCTAGCCCTTGGATATACTTATCTTCTTCATCTTTTAATAACTGGCGTTCAAAGTCTCTTGCCTCATCAGCTGCTTTTTGAACAGCTTCTTGCATTTCTGGGGAGAACTTTTTCCATGTATGCTCTGAAATCAGAAGGTGTGCAGGACCGTAGAAATGTCCAGTTAAAGAAAGATACTCTTGTGCTTCATTAAATTTGTTTGTATAGATTAATGCAAGTGGATTTTCTTGTGCATCTATTGTTTTTTGTTGAAGAGCTGTATACAATTCACTAAATGCCATTGTGGTTGTATTCGCGCCCCAACTATTAAAAGTATCTACATATACATTATTTTCAGGTACTCTTATTTTCAGCCCTTTAAGGTCTTCTGGCGTATTAACTGGATGCTTACTATTTGTAACATGTCTAAATCCATTTTCCCAATAAGCTAATAGCCTAATATTACTTTCAGGTAATTTAGATGCTATTTCTTTACCGATTTCTCCATCAAGAACCTTGTATGCGTGCTCTCTGCTACTTAAGATATAGGGTAAATCGAATACTCCCATTGCCGGTTCAAAAGATGTAATAGTTCCCGGTGCAATAGCTATATCAACTGTTCCAAGCTGTAATCCTTCAGTTAAATCTCTCTCACTTCCTAATTGCGAACTAGGAAACAGTTCCACTTTTACAGGCTGCGGTGAGTTCGCCTCAAGAATTTCTTTAAACTTTTCTGCACCTAACTGATAAGGGTGTGTTGGCGCAAGAACATGCCCGAATTTAATTACGATTTCTTTATCAGATCCTACAGCTTTTCCCTCGACTTCTGATGAATTACATCCTGCAAGTAGTAATATCCCAACAAATAAGCTTAAAACAAGGTAAGTATTTATTTTTTTCATATTAATCCTCCTTAGTTTTAAAAAGATGTATTTCTTAATAAACACTGTTATAAATTGAGATTAAATCCTCTTTAGATAACGGTACATAGTTGTTAACTAGTAATCGTTGTTGACTTTCTATTACTTTGTCAACATAAGATTCAATATTTTGTTCTTGCATTCCATACTCTCTTAATCTCTTTTTTGGTAACAAGTTATTTAATAGCTCTTCTAATCTTTCAAAAGAAACATTTTTCTCTGTATAAGGTATACCTAATGCTTCACCAATAATTTCAGATAGCTCTTCTAGTTTTCCATTTGGAGCAATTTCCGCATATTTATTGAAAACACCCATTAGGAATCTGGCATTAGACTCTCCATGCGGAACTTTATGAACACTACCAAAGTGCATTGCAAACGCGTGAACCGCTCCACAAAGTGTATTCGATAATGCAATTCCTGCAAGTGTACTTCCTCTTAAAAAGTCAGAAATCAAATCAAATCTCTTTTCAAGCCCTTCTTCTTCTAAAATTTTAAATTTAGACACTAGGATTTTGATGGATTCCTTACAGAACATATCATTATATGGATTTGTTGTACTTGCTACAAAAATCTCCATAGCATGCACTAGCGCATCAATCGAACTGTGTAGGAATATTCCAGCTGGAATTTCATCGAGAAGTTCCTCAATTAATACTGCATGATCAGCAAAGTTTGATTCTATTCTTTTTCCAATCTTGGTTTTTTTCTCTGTAATATCAACTACAGAAACGCAAGTTACTTCACAACCAGTACCACAAGTAGTCGGTATTAAAATAAGTTCTTTGTTTCTTACAAGTGATATTTGATCCTCAAATATTTCTTTTGTTGTTCTTGCATTGTCAATACATAACAATTTGGTTATATCTAGTATTGATCCCCCACCGATTCCAATAATTCTTGGAATATCTTTCCCTTCAATACTCTTTAGAATTTCATCAATTACAATATCCTTCGGCTCACCTAATCCATAGTCATCCTGAAAAATAAAGTTACACATTACTTTTCCTTTCATGTACTTGGTGTATAAAAACTTTTCAGTAAAAATAGTATCTTCTTTGTTAACGTCAAATTGCATTACAAAATCATCAAAAGTTTTTAATTCGCTTATCTCTGGTCTAATTTTGAAATTATACATGGATTTTTTCCCCTTCACTCAATACTTAACATTTGTAAGTAAATCTCCAAAAATCTCATCTTCAGTGGCCGCAGATCTATTAATTGGTTCTGCTATCCAAGTTGTATTCATGTAATGTTTTTGTGTTACGTTCTCTGAAACAATATTTCCTCCCCATGTTCCACAGCCTAATGAGAATGTATTTGCCAAACCGTTAAACCAGTTGCCACTATTTGCAGCCCCATGAGGTTGTCTAACAATTACTTTTGCAGTTTTTGTTTGCAATGCCAACTGCTCAATTCTCTCAACATTGTTAGAATGGATACCACAAGAGTGGCCATATCCAGAATACTCCGTAATTCTATTAACCTTCTCTATCCCATCCTCAAAATTAATATATTTGTAAAGCGTTAGAACTACAGACATTTTCTCTCCTGAAAATGGATATTCTGTTCCTACACCTTCTTCTTCAACCATTAAAAATTTTGTGTTTTCTGGGATATTAATACCAGCTAACTCAGCAATTTTTCTAACTGGTTTTGCAACAATATCTCTTGATAAATGACCATCAACCCACATGACATTTTTTAGTTTTTCTTTTTCATCATTATTTAATAGATAACCGCCCTCATGATTAAGTTTTTCTAGAAAATCATAATAAATGGATTCTTGAATAATTAATGAGTTTTCTGCTGAGCAACCCGAGGCATTATCACCTGTTTTACCAATAGCTATTTTATTTGATGCATCATCCATGTCAGCGGTTTCATCAACTATTACTACTGCATTTCCAGCTCCGACACCATATGCAGGCTTACCTGAGCTATAGGCTGCTTTTACCATATCTCCACTACCAGTAGCCATAGTTAGATCACATTGTTTCATTAGTTCTTGAGACATATCCTTTGAGGGTTCTTCAATACAAATAAACAAATCCATTGGAGCACCGTTTTTCTCTAATACTTCTCTCATAATATCGACAACTTTTTTCGTTGTATTTTTACTTTTGGGATGTGGAGCAAAAATGATTGCATTTCTAGCTCTCAGACTTAGTACACCCTTAAATACTGGGGTCGCTTCTGGATTAGTACTTGGTACTAAAGCTGCAATCACCCCAATTGGTTTAGCAACTTTTTTAATCCCCATTTCTGGATCTCTTTCAATAATTCCAACGGTTTTAACATCCTTTATTTGATAAAAGATCGCAGGCATCTTTTTTGCTAACTTATTAACTTTTGCTTCTATCGTCCCCATGTCAGTTTCTTGCAAACATCCCTCAGCTATTTCTGTGGCAATTTCCAAACGAGAAAGTTTGTAAACTATTGCTGCTGCTAATTGATCCACCTGCTCTTGAGTAAATTCCTCTGCTATCTTCTGTGCTTTCCTTGCTCTTAGTACTAAATCTTTGATGATTAATTCTGTGTTCATGAATTCTCTCCCCTTCCCATTTTGTAAGCGTATACAATTTTATTTCTACAATATCCTCTAAACAATAAATATTGTATACATTATTAACTTTGTATACAATATCTTCATAAAAGAATATTATATTTATTCTGAAAATATGTCAATGTATTTCTTTAATATATTTAATATAGGACGCTCATTCCTTGGTATATAAGGGGTGTATCATTCTTTAACTTGATCAATTATTTTTCTATTATCTATTTCATGAGATAAAAAAAATCCCAAGCTCTATTACGAACTTGGAACTTCATTTATTAATTAAGGTTAAACTACCCGATTTTCAGGTTCTTTTTCCTCCAACACGGCTTCAATAGCCTCCGCATTCATCTGCATCATAGCCATACGAGTATGAATACTTGCGCTTCCGATATGAGGTAGCACTGTTACGTTTGGTAAAGTGAGTAATGGATGATCCATTGGCACTGGTTCGACTTCAAATACATCCAGTCCTGCTGCCCATATTTTATTCGTCGTTAATGCTTCGTATAGTGCTGGTTCGTCAATAATTCCACCACGTGCTACGTTAATAATTGCAGCAGTTTCTTTCATCAATCCTAACTCACGTTCACCAATCAATCCTTTTGTTTCTGGTGTTAAAGGAGTTAGTAAAACGATAAAATCTGATTCTTGCAGAAGTGCATCCAGTTCTACATACGAAAAACCGAATTCTTCCTCCGCCTCGATTTTACGAGTGCGATTATGGTATAGGACTTTCATGTCGAATCCTTTTGCACGTCTTGCTACTGCTTCACCGATGCGCCCCATACCAACAATTCCGATCGTTGCACCAAAAGCGTCCATACCAGTAAGTCCCATAGGCGTCCATGATTTCCACTTACCAGCACGAAGATCACGCTCTGCTTCTGTTACGCGTCTAGCAGTTGCTAAAAGTAATGCAAATGTCAGATCCGCCGTCGTTTCGGTTAATACACCTGGCGTATTTGTAACTACTATACCACGCTCTCTTGCCGCTTCTACATCAATATTATTGTAGCCAACTGCTAAATTACTCACTACTTTTAAGTTAGGAAGACTTTCCATCAATTCCCGATCTACTCTATCTGAAAGCATTGTCCAAAGAGCATGTGCATCTTTTGCTTCGGTTTTCAATTCATCGTAGGTCATTTGAATTTCTTCGCTATGCCACATTTTCACATCGAATTTTTCTTTTAATGGATTCACTATTTCATCTGGTAATTTACGAGTAATAAATATTTGTTTCAAAGCTTTTACCTCCAAGTATCTTAATGATTTAAGCATGGACGAGTTAATGAAATTTTTCAACTACATTTACATTAAAATTTTCATAGGGTATACTGGGGGCACATTTAAAAAAACTACATACCGTTTTCTGCACTAGGGGTGCCCATTATGGCTGAGATGCGAGCATTTGCTCCGATCCCTTATAACTCGATCAGGATAATACCTGCGTGAGGAAGTGCGGTGACTTTCCGAATTTTTCATATTGGATAAGTGGCTGCATCTTCACGGATGTGGTCTTTTTTTATGAAAATTTATCGGGAGGTTTTTTATTATGCAATGTGGTTTAAGCCCTATCGTCGGATTTCGTTTTTCGCTACATCCGATGACCAATGATTTTATTTCGGTGATTAAAGGAGCACTTCAAGAAACGGATACGTCGAATGTTTGGATGCATACAGATGATGTGTCGACAGTTATTCGTGGGAAACAAGTGCATCTGTTTAACGTCGCAAAAGCACTTACACTGCATGCGGCTAAAACAGGCGTACACGTTGCCTTATCGGGGACTTTTTCTGCCGGCTGTCCAGGAGATACTGCAGGGGATGCGTATTTAGATAAAACGGATGAAGTAGCAAACACGGATAAGACAAAGCAGTACGTATCTTCTCAATTTGCTCTATATCCGATGAATAATCCGAATTATATGGATGTCATTTACCGAGAAGTGGCTCGTGCTAAAGAGCGTGGGGTTTTCAATGAATCCATGCATTATGCAAGCGGTATTCACGGGGATATTCATGATGTATTTGCATTTTACGAAGAGACTTTTACACATGCTCGTTCGGAAGAATATAAACATTTAGTCATGACCGTTTCGATGAGTATTAATAGTCCTTCGCATGGAGGTCAATGATATGTTGAAATCTTGGAAACTAAAAGAAATTGTATTGATGTCTTTATTTGCAGTCGTGTTTGGGATTGTGTATTTATTGTTCTTACATGTCGGCAATATTTGGGCTGGATTTATCGGTCCAATTGCCTATGAATGGATTTTCGGTATTTGGTTTATCGTGTCCATTATTTGTATGTACATTATTCGTAAGCCCGGTGCTGCAGTCGTTTCAGAAACGATTGCTGCTGCCATTGAGGTTTTACTTGGGAATGCAGTTGGACCGCGCTTAATACTTTCAGGAGTTATTCAAGGTTTAGGGGCGGAAGCAGTGTTTGCAGCGACTCGTTATAAACGATTTGATTTGTGGGTATTGATGTTAGCCGGTGTTGGTTCTTCTGTATTTAGTTTTGTGTACGGATACTTTTTAGGTGGATTCGCTGTGTATAGCACCGGCTATGTAGCATTAATGCTAGGAATTCGCATAATGAGCGGTGCATTACTTGCTGGAGTAGGCGGTAAGGCGGTAGCAGATGGATTGCTAGCAACTGGTTCCCTCCGAGGATATGCGATAGCACGTTCGAAAAAAGGTGAGGCTCGTGCATGATGTAATTTGTTTTGACAAAGTGAGCTTTCGTTATCCTGATGAGGAAAAGTGGATACTTGAAGAATTTTCATTTTCCGTTCAGCGCGGTGAACGAGTTGTGATTACCGGTCCTAGCGGATGTGGGAAAACGACCTTGCTTTATTTGTGCAATCGTTTGTATCCGGATAATTGCGATGGTATTTTGTCTGGCTCAGTAAAGCTTTTTGGCAAAGACAGCTCTTCTTTTATTCCCGGGGAAATAAATCATCGAGTAGCGACCGTTTTCCAAGATCCTGATGCTCAATTTTGTATGCAAACCGTTGAAGAAGAACTTGCATTTACATTGGAAAACTTACATGTGAAGCGAGAGGAAATGGAAAAAAAGATTTCTGAAGTGTTGGCACTGACAGATTTAACTGAGTTTCGCCACTCGGTTATCCAAAAACTTTCCGGTGGTCAAAAACAGCGGATTGCTACTGCATGTGCACTCATTATGGAACCGGAAGTTTTACTGTTAGATGAACCGCTTTCCCATTTAGACCCATTTACGGCTAAAAAATATGTAGAGTGGTTAGATGAATTGCAACAAAAACGCACGATGACAATAGTGGCTATTGAGCATCGACTGGATTTATGGGGAGATTTTTTTGAAAGAACGATTTCATTGAATAAAACCGAAGTTACTTCTGCTTTAGTAAAAAGAAAAAGTAGTAAACAAGAAGATGCTTCGTTAGTTGTTAATAAAGTGCAAACAAAATCCTTTTTGCAAGAAACCACTTTTGCGTTAAATCGCGGAGAAATTGCTGTGCTTGCTGGTCCAAATGGGAGTGGGAAATCGACTTTGTTGAAAGCATTATGTCAGCTAATTCCATCTAGCGGGACTGTAGAGCCTAAGTCATTAGGGTATGTTCCTCAGTCTCCTGAGTTTTTGTTTCTTACTAAAAAGGTGCGAGAGGAAGTTGGATTTGGCGGTGGAAATAACGTCGATGAGCTGCTGACTCGATTGCAATTGGTATCTATTTCGGATGCACATCCTTTTGCGGTTAGTCACGGGCAGAAACGACGGGTGGCAATCGCTGCGATGCTTTCGGACGGACGAGAAGTAATTTTAATGGATGAGCCGACTTCTGGGCAAGACGCACAAGCTTTGTATGAATTATTTCAATTGATCGATGAACGTGCCTGTGAGGGAACGACATTTTTAATCATCACACATGATATGGAATTTGCTTATTGTTTGGCGGATTCAATTTTATTAATGAATGATGGATGTTTGACTGGGAAAATGGAAGCTGAGGTAGTATGGAGTGATGTGCAATTGTTGCTGAACCATCATCTGCTCCCTCCTAAAGAGGTGATGCTTCATGAAAAATGCTTTGCATAGGATGAATCCTTCTGTGAAATTTTTGGCGATTACTGTTTGTATGTTCACGATGGCTTTCTTCTTTGATCCCTGGACGCCACTAGTGTTTTGGATTGGTGTCCTTTTGCTGCAAGTCTTCTTTAGTAAAATTAATTGGAAGAAATGGTTGTTATTCATGCTGCCGTTCTTTGTAACGGCTTTCGGTTATTTTTGGACTACGCTTGTATTTGCGAAAGATCAGTCAGGACCTGTTGTATGGTCCATTTGGAATTTGCAAATTACGGAATTACAATTGGATCATGCACTTTCGTTGAGTTTTCGCGTTTTGGCATTCTCTAGTTTGTCTTTATTATTTGCAATGACTACGAATCCTGTGACCTTCATTTTAAGTTTAATGCAGCAATTAAGGCTATCTCCTAAAATTGCATATGGGGTGATGGTCGGTTATCAGTTCCTCCCTGTTTTGAAAGATGAATTTATACAAATCGGGCAAGCTCATCGACTAAGAGGAATTGGCGTTGAGAAAAATGCGTTGCAGCGCTTGCTTGGTGTCAGGCGTGTATTAATCCCTATGCTTGCGGGTGCTGTAAGGAAGGCGGAGCGTGCCGCTTTTGCAATGGAAGCAAGGGGTTTTACTGGTGAACGGAGAAGTAGTTATTTTCGAGTGATTTCGATTGGAAAAGTGGATTTAGCTTTGGTTATTTTGTTTCTATTCATGTTAGTTTTAAGCTGTACGAATAGACTATGGCTTGGTTAATATAGAAGTAGATATTAACTAGGGGGTGGGAAGTGTGTCTTTTGTTGCCTTACTTCGTGGGATTAATCTAGGCGCTAAAAATAAAGTGGATATGAAATCATTGAAGGCATTATTTGAAGCGATGGGTTATGAAAATGTACGAACTTATATACAAACAGGGAATGTAATTTTTGAGAATGCGACTTATGATGTTCAGCAGATGGAGAATGCGCTTCGCGAAACGTACGGCTTTGAAATTCCAGTTGTCGTTCGCTCGAAGGAAGAGCTAGAAGAAATACAAGAGCATCCTACTTTTTTGAAAGACCAGGTGTATGTCATGTTTTTAACGTACGACATTTCGGATGAACAGCAAGCATTGTTGGATAGTTTAGTAGACGATGAATTTATTGTATGGAAACGTCGAAATATCATCATTAGTTTGTCGAAAAACTATCATCAGACCAAATTTACTAATGCTTTTTTTGAAAGAAAGCTCGGTATGGCGTCTACTGCACGGAATCGGAATACAGTGAATAAAATAGTGTTGAAAATGTAGATGGTTTCCACCTTGTTGAGAGGTGGGAACTTTTTTAGTTGCTTTTAATGTTGAATTGGTCGCTTTCATGCTAGATTTGGTTGCTCTTACTTCTTAATTGATTGCTCTAACCGGCCTATTAGTTGCTCTTCGCCAATTAATGCAAAATAAATAACATATATTGGAAATTTAAAACACCTTTAATAGGGAATTTTATTTGTCATTAGTTTTTTTTATACCAATCTATAATTACTATAAAATTTTCAAATAACTAACTTTCGGTTAAGCTTAAACTAGAACAACACAAGGGGGATTTTTCATGTCATTTGTTTTTAAATCAATCGATCATGTTCAATTAGCTGCTCCTACAGGTTCAGAGGCAATTGCAAGACAATTTTTTGGTGAAATACTTGGATTTCAAGAAATCGAAAAGCCAGAGACATTAAGAAAAAAAGGCGGAGTTTGGTTCGAGTTTGCAAATTATCAAATTCATATCGGTATTGAAGAACCATTTGCACCAGCTAAAAAAGCCCATCCTGCTTTTCAAATTGAAAATTTGGAAGCGCTGAAAACTCATTTAGCAGAAAACGGAGTTAGTTACATTGTAGATACTGATTTGCCAGGTGCAAATCGCGTTTATATTCATGATCCTTTTGGTAACCGCATAGAAATATTAGAGTGGATTGCTTGATAATATAAAAAAATGCAAATTAGTTTTGTATCGTTTCCGAAGGTCTTTGCGCAAACTTATTGCCATTTTATCTTTAGAGAGGCTAGCCGTGAATAACGTCACAACCAGCCTCTCTTTTTTCTTATTGGCGAGAAATTGGCATGGAGCAACATCGGAATGATCCACCTGATTTAATAATTTCCGAGAAATCGATCTCCAACACTTGATATCCATGTTTTCTCAACTGATCATTAACTTCCTGGTTTATTGGCAAACTAATCACTCGCTTTTGACCAATAGACAATACATTTGTTCCCATTGAGAACTGCTCCCTTTCATTCACTTCGATTAAATGATACATGGTCGATAGACGTTCCACGATTTTTGGATCTAGCGCGTCGGGAAAAATCAACGCATCTTTTGAGGAAAGGATATTGAACACACAGTCTAGATGCAAATATTTTGGGTTAAAAGGAATAGGCAGAATCTCGAAATCCGGTAATTCTCTTTGCAAGTCTTCAACGGCCTTCATACATGTACGATCGCTAATTCCAATAAATATACGATCACCATCTACGATTACATCGCCACCTTCGATTGAATGTGTTGTAAGCTCCTTATAAGAAATATCATGTTCATTCATCCAATTAGCTAACACCTTCTCTTCACCTTGACGGATCGGGTTCGCCATTTCGGAAATAAATAAGTGATTTCCTATCGTAAAACCAATATCTCTAGTGAAAACTTGTTCTGGGTATCCTTTACTTGGTTGTAGTTTAATCACTTCCACACCGGCATTTCGTAGAGTATCTTGAAATATCTGATGCTGTGTCACGGCGAGTGAACGGTCAATATTATCGTTTATATATTTCTTTTGAACATCATTAATCACTTCTTTAATTTCCATATATTGAGGTTCACATAAGACGACTTTTTGAAGTGTTCCATATTCGCTTTGACAATATATTTGAGCTTGATTTTGTATTATTTTCATCCTAAGTCATCCTCCTGTTTCTTTATTCATTCCTTTCTATTCCCTATATATTCATTCCATAACCTATTTGTAAAATTTTTTATTTGAATATCGCTGTTTTAGGAAGTTTAGTTTAGGGTAGCGTAAAGACTAGACAATAAGAGATATGTGAAAAAATAAGTGGAGGCGATTGTATGATTACAAAAGAACAGGCTTTATTAACTAAAGATGATTTTCATACGAGAACGGACTTGCCAAGTTGGCTATACAAGGAATATGAAACTTTTCATAAGACGGTTACAGATAAAACGTTTCCATGTTTTTTTGGAATGAGTGGAGAACTGAAAGGTGAGCTCCGATATGCATATATCAATCAGTCCGATTGGAGTAATCTACCGGCAGCTGTAGAGGGCTTTTTAGATCTATTTAAATTACCTGAATACAAACGACACGGTCTTTTTGTATTTGTAGAGCCTTTTGAGAAAGAAGGTTCTATTGAAGATTACCGGAAACAATTTTGGGATATCCTTCAATATTTACATGAAGTCGATGAAGTGGAATGGCCAGAAGACAGTCCTCTCGACCCTGATCACTATTTATGGGACTTCCGGTTTAATGGAGAGCCAATCTTCGTTTTCGGAAATGCTCCTGCATATAAGAAAAGAAAGACACGTCACCTAGGAAATGCGATGGTGCTTGGATTTCAACCTCGCAAGATATTCGAAGGATTAGAAGGAACTGAAAAAGGTGGAATTATGTCACGTGAAAAAGTTCGTAAACGTGTAGAAGTTTGGGATCAGCTGCCTAAACATCCAGATATCGGCCACTTCGGTGACCCAACCCATAATGAATGGAAGCAATTCTTTATTGGGGATGATATTGAGCCAATTCAAGGTAAATGCCCATTCCAACACAAATCACATGCATGAAAAAAATCCCCATTTTTAATAGGGGATTTTTGTGAAGAATAAAGAGGATGAAGAAGAGAAGACGCTGCTAAAAAAACAAAGAGAATATTTTCATCATTAGCAACCAACTATAGTCGCTCATAACGATTAGCTCTTCTCTACTTAAATTTCTACTTTAGATGAATTTAATATAAATCACAAATCATCAAACCCATTATCAATCGCATTCACTTTAACGTATTGACGGGATTTTTGTTCAAAGAAGTCTGTTTTTGTACCATCAATATTGTCGGCGTATGCACGAATCCATTTCATCGGATTTTCTACATAGTCAGGGTAGATTTCATTAAGCCCTAGCAGACGTAGCATTTTATTTGCCCGATATTTGATATAGCCTTGCATATCATCTAAATCGATTCCTTCGATATCCTTTAGAACATAATTAGACCATTCGATTTCATGCTCGACTGATTCTTTGAATTGGTCGTAAACCCAGCCTATTAGTTCTTCATTGTTAAGCTCAGGATTTTCGGATAATGTAGCTCTAAATAATTCGGAGATAAAACGCCCATGCTCGAGTTCATCCCGATTAATATAGCTGATCATTGTTGATGTACCAACCATTTTATTGTAACGAGCTAAATTGTAGAAATATGCGAAACCGGAATAGAAAAATAAGCCTTCTAATAAGGTTGTGTATGTTAATGTTTTGACTATATTTTCGGTTGTAGGGTTTTCCACAAATTCATTGTAATATTTAATAATATTTTCATTTCGCTTCAACAAAATAGCATCTGTTCTTCCAAACTCAAATGACTTATTTTGCTGATCTAATGATACAACAGATGATAAAACGTAAGAGTAACTTTCGTTATGCACCGCTTCTTGTTGTGCGATTACAGCCATAATAGATTGAACGGAAGGATCTGTTGCATATAAGGATAGTAATAATGCTGTTCTCGTTTGTGGAGCATCAAGGGTTGCCAGTAACCCGATAACCTTTAAATAGGCATCTTGCTCTGACTTCGTTAAATTTGGGAATTGTTTTACATCGCTCGACATATTCACTTCGTCTGCTTGCCAGTAATTTCCGAGTAATCGTTTATATATTTTATACCAGTGTGGATAAGCGATATCGTTCCAATTTAATATCCCGCTCGATTTGCCGTTAAAAATTCCTGTCGATTTATTAGGATTTCTAGGGTCTAATGTTTTTGCTTTTTCCATGTTCTAAAACTCCTTCTATCCATTTAGTTACTATCTTTTCTTGGCTGCCTCTTGGAGATTGCTCTATTTTTAATCCTTCGTATGTACTGTTATAAAATATCCTCAACTTATCAACAGCTCCGCAAAATAAATCATCTCCACCAAATTGGGTATCCCCAGAACCAAATACATATACATTGTCCGGTTTATAGCCAACTTCACGGACAAAATCTTTCATTTCTTCTGGTGTGCTGCCCTTATCCCATGTGAATGTACCAAAAAACAGCTGATTGTATGTGGATAGGTCCGGCACAGTGCCGAAACCTATCATATACATATCCACATCATATCCACTTGTTACAAGCTGGTCCTTTATTAATTCCGCTACTTCCTCTGTGTTTCCGCTATAGCTCAAATAGCAAACGATTGCGTTCATTAGCTTGAACAAGAGTCGCAATCGACTAATTCAACAGAAGTCGAGCGCACATAATAGGTTGTTTTAAGACCGCTGTTCCAAGCATCTAAGTGTAAATCTAGTAGTTCTTTTGCTTTAATTGTGTTTTGCACGTATAAATTTAATGAAACACCTTGGTCGATATGACGTTGGCGTGCGGCATTTTGTTTTAATGTCCAATGCTGATCGATGAAATAAGCTGATTTATAAAACCATGTTGTTTCCGAATTCAAATCCGGCACTGTTACCGGAATTTTATAATCTTTCTTCTCTTCAGAGTAAAACTTTTGGAAAATCGGATCAATGCTGGCCGTGCTTCCAGCTAGAATAGACGTCGATGAGTTCGGTGCAACCGCCATTAAATAGCCGTTACGGATTCCATTTGCAGCTATATCTTGGCGCAGTTCATTCCACTCTTCGCTTTCGTACCCGCGTTTTTCAAAGTAAACTCCCGTTTGCCAATCCGATCCATCAAATAAAGGATATGCCCCTTTTTCTTTGGCAAGTTCGCTAGATGCCTGAATCGTTAAGAAAGCAACTTTTTCATATAACTTATCCGCGAACTCCACTGCCTCGTCCGATTCCCAGCGAATACTATTTAAAGCCAATAAGTGATGCCATCCAAATGTTCCAAGACCAATTCCACGATATCTCGCATTTGTGCGCTCCGCTTGTGGAACCGGAATCATATTCAAGTCGATTACATTGTCGAGCATGCGCACTTGAATGTTGATTAACCGCTCCAAAACATCCGCTGGAACAGCTCGTCCAAGATTAATAGAGGATAAATTACATACAACGAAATCTCCTGATTTACGGCGAGTGACGATAACATCATCTTCTAATTGAATCGATTCAAACGTAGTAGCACTTTGGTTTTGGAAAATTTCCGTACATAAATTACTGCTGTATACCATACCTGCATGCTTGTTCGGATTGCTACGATTCACTTCATCACGATAAAACATAAAAGGTACACCCGTTTCGAGTTGAGAGCGCATAATGCGTTTCATCAAGTCGATTGCTGGTACTGTTTCACGAGACAAGCGACTATCATTCACACATTCTTCGTACTTTTGTCGAAATGAACCTTCTCCACGTTTTTCATCATAAAAGTCTTCTAATGAATAACCTTTTAACTGACGAACTTCATGTGGGTCAAATAAATGCCATTCCTCGCGTGCATCTACCTTTTCCATGAATAAATCCGGCAAGCAAACACCTGTGAAAATATCGTGCGCACGAAGACGGTCATCTCCGTTGTTTAAACGTAAATCTAAAAATGTGAAAATATCTTTATGCCAAACATCTAGATAAACAGCTACCGCACCTTGACGCTGACCAAGCTGATCTACACTTACTGCTGTGTTATTTAATTGTTTAATCCAAGGAAGTACACCACTGGATGCTCCGACAAATCCTCTTATTGATGAACCGCGGCTTCGTACTTTCCCCATATATACACCAATTCCGCCACCGAATTTGGAAAGGGTTGCAACGTCTGTGTTGCTGTCATATATTCCTTGCAAACTGTCGTCTACCGTGTCGATAAAGCAACTAGAAAGCTGTCCATGAGGCTTTCCTGCATTGGAAAGGGTTGGTGTTGCAACCGTCATATATAAATTGCTCATTGCCCAGTAAGATTCTTTTATTTTTGCGAGGCGATCTTCTTTCTCATCTTTCATTAATGTCATCGCAATCATCATCCAACGTTCTTGCGGAAGCTCCACGATAGAATTATCAAAGTCTTTGGCAACATAGCGATCTAGCAATGTTTTTAATCCGATATAAGTGAATAAATAATCACGTTCTGGCACGATTATTTCAGCTAATTGTTGTAGTTCTTCGACTGAATAAGCATCTGTAATGCGTTTATCATAAAGCCCTTTAGTGACAAGCAGTTGTACATTGCTTGCAAACTTTTTGTATACTCGGTCTGCTGAAGTGCTTCTTATTTGTGCTACCTTTTCATATATGTCAGCTAAATGAATGAGGGCTGCGACAAATGTCCAGTATGTTTCTTGCTCGTCTAAAAAGCTTAATGCTTCTAGCGACATCGATTTGGACCATTCGGATGTTGTTCCTTCCGGATGTTTTACTATCCATTTTTCATGTACTTTTACTAATGGAGCAATGTTTGTTTCCCCAAATTCTTTTATTAGTTGGTGCAATAATTCTTGTTTTGTTGTGTTTGTAATTGTTGTCATGTAAATTCCTCCTTGTTTTTAATACAAATAAAAAAGCGATGCATCTAGCCATCTTCGGCTGAGTCATCGCTCAAAATGTAAAAGTAGGAAACAATAAGACTATTCCATGGAAATGAGTAAGAAGAGTCCTTCGCCTCCACCTCTCAACCCCCGAAGAAAGTGTTGCTTCGTACGATAAAAAGGCAGGTCTACTGGCTCGTGTTTCATCCTCCTGCTGTCCTTCCCACGATTGCTCGCAGTGGTTAATTCAACAGTCGTCTACACTTACAGTTGCGGGGACAGCTTCGGTATTTCATCGAATTCCCTTTTAAACCATAATGGTACCTAATTATCGTTCACATACTACATATTGTGTTTATATTCTTTATATAGCCTAACATATTGTGTTTATGCTTGTACAGAGGAAAGAATTAATTGCATCCAAAGAATCATTTTAACAATTATTTGATCAAATAAAAAGATGGACATCCTTAAAATGTCCATCACTTTTCATTACGTAAATACAATAATTGCCAGAACTGCCGCTAATATTAAACGGTAAATTGCGAATGGCATTAATTTAATGTGCGAAATCAATTTTAAGAAAAACTTAATCGATATTAGCGCAAATACAAACGCACTAATAAAACCTACTACATAAAATCCCATATCATCCATATTGATATGTTCCCAGTTTTTCATAACAGATACTAAACTTGCTCCAGCCATAATTGGCACGGCCATGATGAATGTAAAATCTGCTGCTGTTTTATGGCTCATCCCGAACAATACCCCACCAGAAATCGTTGCACCTGAACGCGAGAAACCTGGCCATAAGGATAGACATTGTACCAAGCCCACTTTAAATGCTTGTGCATATGTAATTTGGTCCAAACTAACGATTTTCGGCTTTTTCGGTCCCAACTTATCTGCAATAATCATTAAAATAGATCCAGCTATAAGGCTAAATATAACTGTTTTTACACCAAATAAATTATCATCAATAAAATCTTTAAGCGCGAATCCTAAAATAACTGCAGGCAGCATTCCAACAATTACATGCAATAAATTGAACTGTTTACTCGATTGCTCACTATCTATTTTATACAATCCTACCAAACTAAATAATCGTTTCCACATAACCACGACTACTGCTAAAATGGAACCCAATTGTACGACAATCTTAAAAGTATTCGCAGAATAATCTCCTAAAAAGTCTTTTGTGTTCAGCCACATATCATCCACAATAATCATATGACCTGTAGATGAAACTGGTGCAAATTCTGTCATACCCTCAACAAAACCTAATATTAATGCTCTTAATAATTCTAGAAATTCCATAAGATCTCCTTAGTCACGTTTTTTAAAATACCAAACAAGAAATGCAATACCTACAATTGCTAAAATAACATACACGATATTAGAGTAAGTATCCATATACCCTACGATTTGATCCCAATTCTCACCGACTGCTGCTCCAACTGAAACTAATACCGTATTCCAAATAAGTGTACCAAGCGTGGTGAACAATAAAAACAGGCTAAACTTCATATTCGACATACCGGCTGGAATAGATATTAAACTTCTAACAAGCGGAACTAATCTTCCGAAAAACACCGCCCATACACCGTATTTGTCGAACCAGGCATCTGCCTTATGAATATCTTTAATCGTCAGTCGTAAAAACTTCCCATACTTCTTCACTATTTTCTCTAAACGCTCTACATCTAACAGTGTACCGATCCAATATAAAATTGCTGCTCCAATTACCGAACCAGCAGTAGACGCAACAATAATACCAAACTTGGTCATCAATGTTGTTGTCGTCATATATCCTCCGAGCGTTAAAATTACTTCTGAAGGTATTGGTGGGAAAATATTTTCTATTAATATTAATAAAAATACACCCAGGTATCCAAACTGGTTCATCCAGTCTGCAATCCATGCTTCCATTATACTCCCACGTCCTCTAACTTAATGTTTACTACCCAAAATTCTGATTGACTCCCTAAACGAATTGGTGGTCCCCAAAAACCAAAACCCGAAGATACGACTGCATGCAAACTTCCTTTTTGCTTATACCCATAATCGAGTTCAAATAGTTTTCGTGTGAAAAGATGGTTTGGCCACATCTGTCCACGATGTGTATGTCCAGACACATGAAAATCCACTCCTTCTTTTTCTGGAATGAATAAATTAGAAGGCGTATGATCCATCACAAACCAAGGAAGGTTGCTTTTAAGCGGAACTAGCTCTGAAAGCTGCTTTCTCTCTTTATTCGTCAAATCTTCCCTACCAGTTAAATAGAACGAATCCGCTACTATAATTGTTTCATCTAATAACATTTTTACATTAGAAGCTTCCATTTCTTCCACTAATAGCGGGATTTTCTTGCCGTAGTACTCGTGATTTCCAAGTACCCCGTAATTACCATACGTAGAAGTGAGTTGTTTCATCACTTCGGACATCCCTTTTTTCACAAACCAAATCGGATCATCGTCCACCAAGTCCCCTACTAATAATACGACATCTGGTTGCTGTTCATTCGATTTTTTCACAAAACGTTGTAAATGCGCCTTATTGGATAATAAACCAAGATGGAAATCAGAAGCAACTACTACTTTTAATTTGTCTAACATCGCATCTTTTCTCGGCAATGTAATCGATAACTCACGAACGACCGGCGTATAGGCATTGTACGAACCGACGGCAACACTGATGATAAACAACAAACAAACGATTGTACCAATAACTATTAATTGTGAGGGGAAAATCCACGTGCAAATAGTTGCTATTGGAAAAAGAATTATTCCGTATTGCATAATAATCATCCAGTAGGAGCCTACTATATGAAATAACCGTAATCGGTGGTCGATTCTTGCGATAAATAAGGCGTAACCAATGAGTGTCCATACGATGGTGAAAATCACCTTATTCACTGGCAGGAATACGTCCAACCACGTGAAAACACACCAACCAAAATAAAACACAATAGCGGTATACACAGCAATAGCTAGAACAATAGCGCCTACTTTCTTCATTTTCAGCTCCCCATTTTATGTATTTTTCATTAGTATAGCAGATTCTACCCTACTAAGACTAAGCCTCTAGACCGATACGAAAATCAATTCTAAGCCCGTTTGGAGAAGTTCGTGGAATTGGTAAGCTATAACTACAAACGAGAGGAGGAACACTCACATGAAAAAATTTGGTTTATTAGTACTTGGTATTACTGCCGGAATCGTAGCTCTTGCTAACCTAGGTTCCCTATTAGGATTAGGAGTATCAGCGTTAATCGTATTTGCGGGGATGCACTTCTATCTAAAAAGTGAATCTACTTTTTTAAAAATCTTTTGGGCAAGCGTTGGTATTCTAGGATTAATCTCTGCAGTAGTGAACATACCTGGTTTCTTCGGAATTTTGGCAATCGTAGGTGTCTGGTACGTAGTTAAAAAATGGAACAACGAATCTGTAAGCTTTTCCAAATCAGCTGTAAAATCAGATGATCCATTTGTCAATTTCGAAAAACAATGGAACGAACTTTCAAAATAAGGAGGAAACAAACATGACATCATTATGGAATCGATTAAAATATTCAGTAGAGGCAGATTTACACAAACTATTCGACAAAAAAGAAGAAAAAAACCCAATCGCCATGCTAAACCAATACATTCGCGAGGCAGAAAAACAAACAGAGCAAACTGGTAAATGGTTAGAACGTCAAGGTCAATTAAAACATCAGCTTGAAAAAGAACTGGAAGAAACTACTCAAATGGTAGAAAAACGTAACGCTCAAGTAGAACTTGCAACTGCAAGCGGCGAAGAAGACTTAGTTGCGTTTGCACAAGCAGAAGTAGATGCTTATAGCGAAAGAACTGCTGTACTAAAAAATAGTATTTTACAAACAACAGAAGAACTTTTTGGTTTAGAACGAAAATACGAAGAGATGAAACACAAGATAAAAGACATGAAAGTTCGTCAACTACAATTAATGGGCAAAGAAAACGTTACACGTGCACATCACCAAATGGATCGTGTGCTACAACCGGAACAAAAAGAAAAAAACTTCGGTACATTCCAAGAGATGGAACATTATATCGAGCGCCTAGGACAAAAGATTGAAAAAGAACATGAAGTAACTTCAATGGAACAACGTTTAGTAATGTTAGAAAAAAACGCACAAACTAAGCAAGAAATTGTGTAAACTATAGATAATGATTGGAGGAGAAACAATCTCCTCCTCTCTTTATATCTTGACGAACAATAAGCTATGTACTTAACGTTTTTAAGTCTATATCTTACTGTTCGTGAAAAAGGAGGGAAACGGTATGAAGGAAAACCAAACGAACAAGCTTGCCTTTATTCTCATCTGTTTTGTTTTTCTTATGTTCATTGAAGCTACAGTTTTTGGAAACGGTAGTATTGTATTAGCCCTTCTTGGTATTGGGATGATCTACTTTAGCCTTCGTAAACAACGTCGTTTTTTGTTTTGGACTGGTGTTATTTTTCTTCTAATGGCTGTATTCTCCATGTGGAGTTTACGACTTTTACTGATGGCCCTTATGTTGTACATCCTTTATAAGCTTTGGAAAAATGAACCGATACGTAATGTAGTCCGTCCATTTGGTAACGTATATGAAGAGACGCCAAATAGTATTATTCAAAATAAGTTATTTTCCTCCCAAACGACTCCTTTTCAAGCATATGAATGGCAGGATGTCCATGTACAAGGTTTTTACGGGGAGCATGTAATTGATGTGACGGAAACTGTTTTACCAAAAGGTACTTCTTTTATTTCTATTCGCCAAACCCTCGGAAAAGTGGTTATTTATGTGCCATATGAAATTCCTGTACGACTCCATTATGCAACGATTATTGGAGAAGCGAATATTTTCGGACGCGGTGCTCAGCGCTTATGGAACCAATCAATCGTATTAAAGGATGGTTATTTGGATGATGTGACATATGCTTCAGAGTTAGTAATCACTGTGTCTACTTGGATCGGGGATATCGAGGTGATTCGAAAATGAAGATATTTCTAGGGCAAGGGTTTTCGATTTTCATTATTTTATTGGCACTCGCAGCGCTTCTTTTATATGCCGTTTGGGGGTGGCCAAACGATCTTATGTGGTGGTCTTTACTAGAGAATACGTATGCTCAAGTACCTTTTGGAGTTTGGATTATTGTTATTTTAGCATTTATAAGTTTTAGTTTTTCATTGAACACACTTCAAAAGGTAAGAGATCAAGAAAAAAAGATTGAAACAGGCTTACGACCTTTGTTAGAAGCAGAAAATCATATACCAAGTAAAAAAAAGTATGTATATTCCAAACGGCTACAAGTTACAGCTACCCAATTAGAGCAACTCATTTTAACGCAGCGAAAAACATTACAACGAATTACAAATGAAAAAGCAGAAGCACAGGATAAGCTTATTCAAGAACGAATCGTCCAAGAAAGACAAAGACTAGCACGAGAATTGCATGATTCGGTTTCACAGCAATTGTTTGCAGCATCTATGCTCCTTTCCACAATGGTGGAAATAGAGGAATCGCAGCACGGAAATGCTTCCAAAACATTAATGCAAACGGAAAAAATTGTGCAACAAGCTCAGCTCGAAATGCGTGCCTTACTTCTTCATCTTCGTCCAGCTGCCTTGCATGATAAATCATTGAAGCAAGGAATGGAAGAGCTTTTAGTCGAGCTTCAACAGAAAGTATTTTTTACTATACGTTACCGTTTAGAAGAAGTGGTACTGCCAAAGGGAGCAGAAGACCATTTATTCCGCATTGCGCAAGAAACTTTGTCGAACACATTGCGACATGCAAAAGCTACAGAGGTCGATATATTATTTGTTGAACGTGACGGTCTAGCTATTTTCCGCGTACAAGATAATGGCGTTGGATTTGAATTATCAGACGCAAAAACAGGATCCTATGGCTTGGAAAATGTAAAAGAACGTGCCGTAGAAATTGGTGCTACGTGTAAAGTGGTATCGGTTCCTTCTCAAGGGACGATTGTGGAAGTGAAATTACCGATTGAGAAGCAAGAAATACTAAGGGAAACAAAACAAGTGAAGGAGATAGAACATGATTCGAATATTATTAGCGGATGATCATGAAATGGTTCGAATTGGCGTATCTGCTTATTTACAAGCGCAGCCTGATATGGATGTTGTCGCAGAAGCAGTAAATGGGCAAGAAGCCGTAGAAATGGCGCTCCAGCATAAACCGGATATTATTTTAATGGATATGGTTATGCCCATTATGAATGGTGCAGAAGCGACACGTGAAATCGTGCGAAAGTGGCCAGAAGCAAAAGTAATGATCGTCACAAGCTTTATCGATGACGACAAAGTATATCCCGCGCTTGAAGCCGGCGCAATCAGTTATTTGCTAAAAACATCCAAAGCATCGCATATAGCGGACTCCATTCGTAAAACGCTTAGTGGCGATGCCGTTTTAGAGCCAGAAGTAACGAACAAAATGATGAAGCGCATGCGCCAAGGCTCTGAACATGCACTACATGAAGATTTAACGGATCGGGAACTGGAAGTATTGCTGCTAATGGCGGAAGGAAAAACAAATCAAGACATTGCGGACACTCTCTTTATCGCATTAAAAACAGCGAAAACACATGTCAGCAATATTTTATCGAAACTGGAAGTAAGCGACCGAACACAGGCTGTTATTTATGCATTTGAACATCAGCTTGTTACACCGAAAAAATAACCTATAAAGGGTATTTGTCATATGCTAATGAAAAGAAGAAGAAAAGGATGTTAGCATATATGAGACCTGACGAACCGAATGATGGATTACCACCCAACTTTGGCTTGACTGTTGGATTTATAGGTTCTGTCATTCTTTCGCTCGGATATATAGTAGGTACTATCGGGGAAGGCATTGCGTTGTATGAAGCAAATCGCGACTTTCTGAAAGAGGAGCGTGCGGCGCAAGAAGGGCAGCGGGCAGCGCAAGATCAACAAAAACAAATTTCCGAAATACAGGATAAACTTGATAGTTTGTTAGATCAAATGGAAGCGATGAAAAAAGAGCAAGAAAAAAATAGAAACTGTAATCGACACAAAAGAGGATGACCTTCGATAATGGGGAGTTCTCTTTTTTTGGTTTTGATGTGAAGAACGATAGCTTTCCAACTACCCGCTAAATCTACGGCAAAAAAAGCGGGAAATCCCCCATTGGATTCCCCGCTCTTGTTAAATTACTCCTATTTTCACTGTTACTTTAAATAAATCTCCGTCTACTTCCATTCGTAAACTGCCGCCGTGTAAATCCACAATTGATTGGGCAATCGCAAGCCCTAAGCCCGAACCATCTGTATGGCGCGATGTGTCTGCTCGTTTGAATCGCTCGGTTAATTCATTCACGTCATTGCCTAATTCATACTTGGCAATATTTTTGATAACAAAAACAGCTTCTCCGTCCACTTGGTCCAAGTTGATGTACACCCTTGTATTCGGGAGTGTATATTTCAACGTATTGATGATTAAATTATCGAGCACTCGCCACCATTTTTGTCCATCGACATAAGACATGATTGGTTTTGTGCCGATAGCTACACGATATTCTAGGCCCGATTTATCGATATCTTCTTGGTGTTCCGCAATGGCTTGTTGCAATAATTGGGTTAAATCGACTTTCCGTTTATCTAGCTCGATATTTCCCGATGCCATTTTCGACACTTCGAACAAGTCCTCGATTAATGTTTTTAAACGCATCGATTTTTTATCTAAAATGGCAATATAAGATGCTCGCTCTTCATCTGTAATGCCTGGATTCTTCAACAAATCTGTATACGTAATGATGGATGTTAATGGTGTGCGAAGATCATGACTGACGTTTGTGATTAGCTCCGTTTTCAGTCGCTCACTTTTTGCTTGCTCGGAATGAGAAGATTTGATTAGGCTACGTATTTCATTTAAACGCTTTGCATGCTCTGCAAATTCAGATTTCCCTTTTACTTCAATTTCATTTCCAACGACGCCTTTTGCCATTTCTTCTGTTTTCACGAAAATTCGGTTCAAGTACGCCATTCTGGACGTTAAAACAACAAGTACTGGGATTCCTATTAATAAAGTCGCCGGTATCCAAATGATTAATGCTACTGGTAGCATTAGTACTAGCAATGTTCCAACACCCCAGAAAAACACGACGATTAACATGATTAACGTTTGTAGCCCGATAGATTGTTTTAAGAAAAACCCTTGTAATGATTTTATCCAGTTATAAGTAAGGGTATTTTTCCAATCTACTGGACCAAAACCGGCGCGCATCCACTTCCATTGATACAATGTCAACGCTGTGAAAACTACTGCAAAAATAAATGTAATTATTTGCATATCATAGTCTCTATATAATACGAAATCCTTCAAAAACCCAATAGTAATAATTTCCGCTAAAATACTAATAAGGAAAATTGCTAGTTTTACATCAATCGGCAACTGACGATATTTCTCTTCCTTGTCTTTATGTCGAAACGTTTCGCTATTTTTTCTCCATAATAAAGTAAATGCAATTGCCGCCAAAATTCCCGCTATGACTACTCCGTAAAACTTACGTTGGTTTGCTAAAAAGTATTTATATTCATTAGCTCTATGCCCACTTAAAATACTCGATTCTGGAATAGCAATGGTTCCTTCAAAACGGGCAAATCCATTGTCCATTAAATTTCTTATATTTCTGAAGTCATCAACTCCATCATAAACGGTACTTTTCTTCAAATATCCATTTTTACTGGAATATTCTTTTTTAAATGCATTTTTCGAACTTATTTCTCCGTTTGTAAAATGCTCGCCTGTTTCGACATTTTTAAAGTCATATACAAAATCTTCTTTTTGACTCAACACATCATTTTTTGCATATTCGATTGATTTATAATACGCATCTACTTCTGCTTCTTTTTCTGCTTGAATCTTTTGTTGTACATAGTTATCATCTGTGAAGTTTTTCGTGATATCTGCTAACTTTTTATCACGCTCTGCAAGTAAAGCATCGTTTGGTGTTTGTACTGTTGTGGTTGCTTCTTCTGATGCCCCTTCTTGTACTGCGTCTGTCGCTGTTTCTGTTGTTACTTCCCCTGTCTCACTTTGATATTGATTTCTGATTGAATCTAATTGGCTTTGCAGGTCTCCGTATCGATAACGATATTCCTCTATTTCCTCTGGTGTTACCGTAATTTTTTTCTTTACTTCTTCTTTATCTGGTGGTGCTAAAACTAATGGAACTATAGCTGTCTCAAAATCGTATAGCTGCATTTGAAAATCATCACTATCAAAATAGCCCGTGCCAATAAAGTTTCGTCCTTGTTCTATTAGTGTAAACAAACCTAATACCGTGATTACCGCCAACGTGCTAAGTATTATATTTCTTCCTATTGCATGCTTCATCCCGCAACGCCTCCTCTCATATTTCGTAAAATTTGAACAAAACTCTCTTTAATTTCGCTTATTGGCATCCAGTTAGCTAGACAGTAGGCTAGACAAATGATGCCGCAAACAATTGCTAAAACAGACAATAGTAAACTCCATTTACTTGTCGATTTTATAGCCAACTCCCCACACCACCTTCACGTATCTTGGGTTTTTCGGATCTGCTTCTATTTTTTCGCGTATTTTTCGAATATGCACTGCTACGATGTTCTCCGCATTGTAGGCTGGTTCATGCCAAACACGCTCATATATTTCATGGATAGAAAAAACTCGCCCTGCGTTCACCATCAGAAGTTCTGTAATTTTAAATTCAATTGGTGTTAGCTTCACCGGCTCGCCTTCCACCGTAAGTTCCTTTGCCTCTTTGTTTAACACGAGTCCATCGACTTCAATGCTTGCTTGCTGCCCTTGATACGTACCAAGCTTTGTATAACGCCTTAACTGTGACTTCACGCGTGCCACTAGCTCCATTGGGTGGAAAGGTTTTGTTACGTAATCATCTGCTCCAACGGACAATCCATGGATTTTATCCGAATCCTCTGCTTTCGCACTAAGCATAATAATTGGTATATTTCTTTGTTCTCGTATTTTAAATGTTGCAGCAATCCCATCCATTTTCGGCATCATAATATCTAACACAATGACATGCACTTCATTTTCTTCTATTAATTGCAATGCTTCTAGTCCATCCGTGGCTTTTAACACGTTATAGCCTTCATTTTTCAAATAAATTTCGATGCCATCGCGAATATCTTGGTCATCATCCGTTACTAACACTGTAAACTGTGTCATTTGCTTACCTCCTATGGGCCCGCACGATGCGGGTCATGCATCCGTTGCCACAGGATGTGGCGAACTTGGGATGCCTTCCTTTACTCTTATGTTTCTTATTGTACCTTTCATTTCTTAACATTTCAGAAGGATAATTATGAAGAATTTCTTAAGAAAATTAACATGTAACTTTCTACGAGGTAAACAGTCTAATCCTATAAAGGAGTGATTCCATGAAAAAACTTATTTGGGGCCTATTTTCGATTTTCATCATTTTGCTCCTAGCGAGCTGTGGAACAAGTAATGTAGACCAGACTACAGGTGGAGACCCGCAACCACAAGAAGACAAAACTATTTTGACTAAATTGGAGTTAACCGAGGATGGCAATGCTTCCTTTACGATTAAAAATGACTCGGAAGCCGAAACATCATTAACATACCCAAGTGGACAAGAGATTGAATATCAGCTTTTAGACAGTGAAAACAATATTGTTTATACGTATTCAGCTGATAAATCGTTTACTTTAATGCTTCAAGAAAAAGTACTAAAGCCCAATGAAGAAATAGTCATTCCGCTTGAGTTACAAACGGAGTTAACAGACGTACCCGCTGGTGCTTATACACTCATCGCGTGGTCTACTTCTAAAGAATTAAGTGAACAAAAAGAACAGATAGCTTATAAGTGGGCTGGAAATGAAGAAGCCGAAAGCACTGTATCAACGGAAACAATTACCGTCTATCAAGCGGATGCCAATGCCGAGTATGTAGAACCATATAACATAACCATTGATCCTTCAGGTGATGTAGTGCGTCAAATTTTTGATGAGATTATGGTGCTGGAAGTTGGATTAATTGATTATCGTTTGGAGAATAATAACACGAAGCTAATATTAAACATGGACAGTGGATTAAGTAATGTACAAGGAAGTGCCGGGGAGAACATGTTCATCGGAACAATTGTACATTCCTATTTTGATAACTTTCCCGAGTTAGAGCAAATATATTTTGAAAAGGAAGGAAAATCTCCAGTAACACTCGCTCATCTAGTAGTATCGGAGCCATTTACGCGGGATCGAGTCTATACTAATTCACCTAACTAAAAATAATCTTTTATAACCCTAGCCCAAAATGCCTTTAACATATACACTTAGATTTAAATAGCAAAGTAAAATTATTTTAATAAGGTGGGCTTCACATGACAAATCATGAAAAAACAAATTTACCTCCAAAAACATGTTCAGTGGAACGATTAATCACGAAGGAATCCGATATTGAACTAGTATTACAAGGGAAGAAAACTGCTACTCGACGTAACGGACGTTATGCAGATGTAGGCGAAGTGATGGAACTTAGCGGTCAGTCTTTTGTTGTTGACAATGTGTATATTCAACCGCTCGGCGAGTTGACTGATGCGCATGCACAACAAGAAGGATTTGAATCAGTAGAGGACTACAAACAATCTATTTTGTCTTATCATCCTGGTATGCCATGGCTGCCGCATATGACTGTATGGGTTCATGAATTTAGTCCAGTAAAAGCTTAGATTCTTAAACACACTAAAACCACCTGCCATTATTGGCTGGTGGTTTGTTTTACTTCTGTTTGTTCATACTAATATAGTCACGTCCACGATTTCATCTAATTGCAATGTGAATGATGTAAGAACGTCTTCCATTTCAATTGTTCTTCTATTTATATCCACCCAAGTTACCTTTCCTACATGAATATGGAACGCTCCATTTCTCCATGTTTTTATTTCCACTTCTACATTTCGTTTCATCGCTAGTTGAATATTTTCCTGAATGATATCTAAATCCCATTCGTCTAGTTCAGGACGGGGAGCCTTCTTTTGCTCTTCCATATATTCTCTAAGAAGCTTTACATGTTCTGGCAGCATCATTGCAACCCATTTTTTACTTCCTCGATCCTGTACTTTCGATAAATCTGGTCTATCCGTCATTCCATCCAAATTATCCACCTAGATCACCTTGCTTTCTTTTTGACTAACAGGAGCAATCGCTAATACGTTTATTATTAGAAATGTTCGCTTTGCCTTCCTTTTAAAGCAATATCCTTGAAAAGAGTTGTCTTGTACCTGCAGTATTTTGACCCTTCTTTTACTCATTTCACTCGATTTAGATAGGTATATTATTTCAACATACTGACCCCGACTGAAATATTTCTCTAACAAATTACGCACAAACGTTCCTCCTTTTTACTTAGTATATGAAACATATGTTCTTTTTACAACAAGAAAATACTGTCAAAGAAACAAAACCGCAAAGCGTCTGACTCTCCCCCAATACGGCAAATGGAAATGCTTAATATCAATAGGATGTCGCACATAATAGGGATACTACGTGGTAGTGAGGCGAATAAAGTGTCCGCTGTGATTTTCGCTACAGTCGTACGCTTTCCGCCGGGTGAGCGATGAGCCCTCCCCGCCGCCCTTGGGCGTACGCCTGAGATGTCTCATTAGCCCACTCATCCGGCAGGAGTCGACGCCTGTAGCGAAAATCAGTGAAAATTGCCCAATTATCCATACCATCCCATTAAAAAACAAAATTTCAACCAGTTTTTCCATTGCGTGCATCCAGTAAATGGCTTAGGGCAACCAACCGATGACTGGGAGCAACCAGTTCTACTACGAAAGCAACTAAATCTGCATGAGAGCAACCAAATTACTCGTGAAAGCAACCAATTTTCAAAAAGGCTCTTTACCTGATGTGAGAMAACTATAATTCCGACATATTATAGGAATTCTATGTCTTAAATCCCGTCGAACACGCCTGGCCGGCATCTACTCGAGTAGATTGTCGCGTTCGCAGTGGATATTGTYTCGTTCAACCATTTATTGTTAATATGGGAACTCAATAATTTGGCAATTTCCATTGATTTTCGCTGCAGGGCGGCGACTCCAGTGGAGGCCAACACGATGTTGGTCACGAAGGCGTTGCCACACGATGTGGCGTTCTTAGCCTTTGTTCATCTGCCTGAGTAAGATAAGACTTCACTACGTACGCGCAAGCGGCGGTGAAGGCTCATCACTCGCCCCACGGAAAGCGTCCGTCCTGCAGCGGAAATCCTAGCGGTCACTAGTCAACGCACTACGTCGCAGTATCTTTATACTGCGTTCCATAAAAAAAGCCCTATCCTCTCTCGAAAAAGAAGGACAGGGCTCTCGTATTTGGAGTTACTCTTCGTTCATGCCGATGCAACGTTCGCATTCGTAAAGGGATGACTCTACTTTCTCATGAATTTCACATCCGCATTCGCGACAATGTTTTGTGTTTACTTCTTGAGTAGTTGTTTTCATGCAAATCACCTCCTATAATTTTTCGTAACCAGGCAATGTGAGAAATTCAACAAAATCTTGTTCACTTATTAAGGAAAGGAAAAGCTCGGCTGCTTCGTTGTAACGACCATTGGCATAATTTTCGCTGCCGAATGCTTTTTCCAACTTCTCTAATTCTTCTTGCAATGTCTCTCTTACTAAAGTTTCCGTAACTTTACGACCATCTTCTAGTTTCCCTTCTGGATGACGAATCCATTGCCATACTTGTGTGCGCGATATTTCTGCAGTAGCAGCGTCTTCCATTAAGTGATTAATCGGTGCTGCCCCGTTTCCACGTAACCAAGATGCAATATATTGAACCCCTACACTACAATTTAAACGCAAGCCTTCTTCTGTAATAGAGCCTTGCGGTACTTCTAATAAATTTGATGCTACCACTTGCACATCTTCTCGTTTGCGATGAATTTGATTAGGCGTAGGCATATGCTCATCAAATTCTCCTAATGCTACAGGGACTAGGCCAGGGTGTGCTACCCATGTTCCATCATGCCCATCGGTTGCTTCTCTCCGTTTGTCTTCTCGCACTTTTGCGAATGCCGCTTCATTTGCTGCTTCATCGCCTTTAATCGGAATTTGTGCTGCCATTCCACCGATTGCCGGGGCATTTCTACGATGACAAGTTTGGATGCAAAGTTGTGTATACGCCCGCATAAACGGGGATGTCATCGTTACTTGACCACGATCTGGTAAAATCACATTTGGTTGATTGCGTAGCCGTTTAATATAACTGAAAATATAATCCCAACGCCCACAGTTCAACCCGGCCGAATGGTCCCGCAATTCATATAATATTTCATCCATTTCAAAAGCAGCCATAATTGTTTCGATTAATACAGTTGCTTTAATCGTCCCATTTGGAACACCTAGCTGCTTTTCTGCAAAGATGAAAATATCATTCCATAATCTTGCTTCTAAATGGCTCTCAAGCTTTGGTAGATAAAAATAAGGACCAGTTCCACGAGCCAATAATTCCTTTGCATTATGGAAAAAATATAATCCGAAATCGAAGAAACTGCCGGCAATCTGTTCCCCATCGATGCGTACATTTTTTTCAAACAAATGAAGACCTCTCGGGCGAACCATTAAAACAGCCGTATCTTCTTTTAAGTTGTACTCTTTTCCATTGCCTTGTTTAAAAGAAATCGTTTTACGAACAGCATCGCGCATATTCATTTGGCCTTCGATCATATTTTCCCAGGTAGGTGACGTCGCATCCTCAAAGCAAGCCATAAATGTTTTAGCACCGGAGTTCAAAGCATTGATAACCATTTTACGATTAACCGGTCCTGTAATTTCTACTCGGCGGTCTTTTAGATCATCCGGAAGAGGAGCAATTGTCCAGTTTCCTTCTCGAATGGCTTTCGTTTCTTTTAAAAAGTCTAATGTACCTCCATTATCGAGCTGTTTTTGACGCTCTTGTCTAGTTTCTAGCAGTTCTTTTCTTCTTGCATTAAACAATTTATGAATCGATGCTATGAAGTCTAATACTTCCGGTGTTAGAAGTTCTCTACTTGCTTCTGTTTCTTTTCCAACTATTTCAATGTTTTTAGCCGTAGTTTGTTCCATTTATTAATAACCTCCCTTCCCCATGATTGATTATATAAATTGCGCAACTTCTGTAGAACCTGTCATCGCTGTCGTAGAAGAAGTTCCTCCAGAAATTACTTGAGTAATATCGTCAAAGTAACCTGTTCCTACTTCCCGTTGGTGCTTCGTAGCCGTGTAGCCTTTCTTCTCGTTCGCAAATTCTGCTTGTTGAAGTTTGGAGTATGCTGCCATCCCGTTAGTTTTGTAGTCATGTGCTAATTCGAACATACTGTGGTTTAATGCATGGAATCCTGCAAGTGTTACGAATTGGAATTTGTAGCCCATTTTTCCTAACTCCACTTGGTATTTTGCAATCGTTTCATCGTCTAAGTTTGCTTTCCAGTTAAATGAAGGCGAACAGTTATATGCAAGTAATTTCCCAGGAAATTGCGCATGAATCGCATCGGCAAACTGTTTGGCTTCCTCTAAACTTGGATGTGACGTTTCACACCAAACAAGATCCGCGTAAGGTGCATAGGCTAAGCCACGTGCAATCGCCTGCTCAATACCTGGTTTTGTTTTGAAAAATCCTTCCGGCGTTCTTTCGCCTGTGATAAATTCTGCATCTAGCGGATCGATATCGCTTGTGACCATATCCGCCGCATCTGCATCTGTGCGTGCGATTAATACAGTTGGGACACCTGATACGTCTGCTGCTAAACGAGCCGCAATTAAGTTACGAATCGCATTTTGTGTAGGAAGCAGTACTTTCCCTCCAAGATGACCACATTTCTTTTCAGACGCTAACTGATCTTCTAAGTGAACACCTGCAGCCCCAGCTTCAATCATGCCTTTCATTAGCTCGAACACATTTAATGGTCCACCAAATCCAGCTTCTGCATCTGCAATAATTGGCGCGAACCAATCGAACTGATCTTCTCTTCCTTCTGCTTGATCGATTTGATCGGCACGTTGCAATGCTTGGTTAATACGTTTTACAACTGCTGGTACACTGTTTGCCGGGTAAAGGCTTTGGTCCGGATACATTTGTCCCGAAAGGTTTGCATCCGCTGCAACTTGCCAACCGCTTAAGTAAATCGCTTGGAGTCCTGCTTTTACTTGTTGTACTGCCTGATTTCCTGTGAGGGCCCCAAGCGCATTAATAAAATCTTCCTTGTGTAAAGAATTCCATAAACGCTCTGCACCTTTGCGAGCTAGCGTATGTTCAATTTGTAAGGACCCACGAAGCTTAATCACTTCTTCTGGTGAGTAAGGGCGTTCAATCCCTTTCCAACGATTCTCTTGATCCCACTCTGCACGTAATTGTTCTACTTGCTGTTGTCTTGTTAACATTTTCATCCGCCTCTTTTCATTTAATGTATGAAACAGTTAAAAACATTACTTTTGCACTGTTCCATAACAGTTTGTTTTCTTGTAATCTACTATATAACAATATTCAGAATTTTGCATATACTTTTAGACGAACAACTGTTTTAAGAGGACGAAATACAAATAAGGTGGATGAACGACGAATTTTCATACTGGAGGGAAATGGATGGAAATATCGAAAGAGCAAGTTCTGCAATATATCGCTTTAGTGGAAGATTGGATCCCAAAAGAGGCTTCTATCGCTATCGCAGCAAGGGGTGAATACGTTTATTTTGATGTTAAAAAGCAAAATCTACAAATGGTGGATCGGCAAAAAGTGAAAGAAGGGAGCATTGCTGAAATAGCTATGCAGACCTGTTGTAGAACAGAAGGTATAGTAGAGGATTTCATATTAAGCGAACCTTATTACGGAATCGCCTACCCCATCAATATTTTAGGGGAAACTGGAGCGCTTATTGTGATACTGCCTCTAAAACACCCGGTTATAAATCCGGCTCCTTATCGTTTCTTAACAGGAAAATTAGAAGAAGAATGGCGACCAATACCCATCGAGAAAATTGCATATATGGAAAGTCTTCAGAAAAAAACATGGTTTTACGCAAATAAAGAGCCATACAAAACTAGTATTCCACTGAAAGAATTACAACAACGTCTACCAGAATCGTTTTTACGCATTCATCGATCCTATATTGTCAATGTGGCTTTTATCGATCGAATCATACGAGATTTTTCTTCTAATTTACTAGTCCTACTGCAAGACGGTACGGAACTTCCTGTAAGTCAGACATATACGGCAGATGTCAGGAATGCCTTAGGATTTTAAATGCGAAAAAAGCTATCTTAGCTGAAGATAGCTTTTTATTATGCGATTTAGTTGCCTTCCGTGTAAGCCTGGTTGCTCTCGTGGGTGAATTAGTTGCTCTCGGATTATATTTGAGTGCTCTTGCCGTCTCTTTGGTTGCTCTCATAAGCCAACTAGTTGCCCTTATCCACTAACTGGTAATCAAACAACTACTTCTTGCTTAGTCGATCTACTACCAACCGTTAAAACAACAATACTGCCTAGTAACAATAAAATACCAATCCACGATGTTGCGCTAAGTATTTCTCCTACGATAAATACCCCCAATAATGCAGCGGTCGTCGGTTCAGCAAGTGACAATGTCAATGCCGAGGAAGACGGAATCTGGTGAAGTCCTCTCCCATATAACACATAAGCCACACTCGTCGTTGCAAGACCTAAGTAAAAGATAATCCCTATATTTCCACCATCCTGTAGCCAACTAACATCATACAAAAACCAAAACGGTGACAATAATACAGCACTAACCGAAAAAGTCATGGCCACAACTGGGATTGTTTCTTCCTTTTGCAAAAGTATTTTGCTAGACATCGTATATATGGCAAATCCAAGTCCAGCAATAAGTGAATACATGACCCCAACTGGATTAATCGTAATTTCGCCTTTATTCATAAATAAAAAAACGCATCCTAGTAACGCGAAAGCTGTCGAAATTCCCCAAATCTTTGACGGTCTCACTTTTAAAAATAGCCACTCGATTAATCCCGAAAATACAGGGGCACTTCCGATTGCAACTACACTCGCAATAGCCACTCCTGTTAATTTAACAGACGAAAAAAACAATAGTTGGAAAAGCGATATACAGATTGCCGCATAGATTGTCTCTTTCCAAGGCCAACTCTTAAACTTAATTTTCTTTAAAAGAATCATCGCAATTAATAAAGAAAAACCACCGACCGCAGAACGCCCCGCACTAATCAAAAATGGATGTGCATTTTCCGGTAAAAATGTTTGCGCCGTCCCTGTCGTCCCCCATAAAATAGCACCAAGCAATACAAATATGTATGGTATTATAGACAACCCCATCGCCACTCCTTTTGAATTCTCTTTTTACTTTTAATATAGCACATATTGAGATAGTGCCCATCGTATCTTATACTTATATAGATAGGAGGCATTTCCCATGTATATGACAGTAGAAGAAACTGCGAATTATTTATCTATGCCTATTGAACAAGTAAAACGCTATATTGCGGAAAAAAAGATTCGTGCAATCTTCGATGGAGAAGATTACTACGTTAATAGTGCCCAATTCCAAACGCATTTGGAGCAAGTCGAAGAGTTAAAACGCCAAATCGACGAATGGCGAAACACGCCGATTCCAGATGATATTGATGTGAAAGATGAGGATTAATATTTAAATGCATATTAAAAAAGACTTCGACGCAAATTGTCGAAGTCTTTTTTTGTATTAGATCGTAATAAAAAATCCAGCACGTTTTCCAATAATTTCTGCATAGTCTTCTACCATGACACTTGCAGTTGGATACATTCCTGCTCCCGGTCCTACTAATGTCAATGTGCCGATGTAGTTTGTATCTAGTGAAACAGCGTTATTTACGCCTTCTATCGCATATAAAGGATGATCTGGGCCAACAAGTTGTGGTCCAACTGATGCAAATAGTTCTCCGTTTTCATCTTGCTCGATTTCTGCAACGTGACGGTAACGAAGCCCTTCTTGTTTTGCTTTTCTAACATCCTCTAGTGATATTTCATCGATTCCTACTACTTTTACGTCGTTCCAATTTGGCTGTTTACCAAAAGCGAGCGCACTTAAAATCATTAATTTACGGAATGCGTCTTGACCAGAGACATCATTATATGGATCTGCTTCCGCATACCCTAGAAGCTGTGCTTCTTTTAAAGCATCTTCAAACTGGCACTCATCTACACGCATTTGCGTTAAAATATAATTGGAAGTTCCATTTAAAATCCCTTGAATTTTCTTCACGGAATTGACTTGAAGTAAATTTTTCAATGTTTTAATAACAGGAACTCCACCAGCTGTAGTTGCTTCATACCCGACAAATACGCCGCGTGATTTTGCGCGCTCTTGTAGGGGGATACTATATTTAGAGAACATCACTTTATTTGCCGTAATGACATGACATCCTTTATCGATTGCTCGACATAAATAGCTATAGGCCGGTTCTTCATTGACAATTGCTTCAAAGACTACTTGAAGTCCTTGAACATTCATAATGTCCTCAAAGTCATCTGTCACTAGTACACCAGGCGTTTCTATTCTTTCTTTTGATAGGTTATTGACAAGAATAGCGCTAATTTCAATGTCCAACCCTAACGACTTCTTCAAGTCTTCTCTTTTTTCGTTGACAATATGATAAATCCCTTGGCCGACTGTTCCGAAACCTAAGATTGCTGCTTTTATTTTCGCCATACTTTCTCCTCCAACTAAATCTGCACAATTGAGCGTTTTTATATTTAAGATTGACTATTTTATATATTGTAGACTATTTGCGCCCAATTAACAACAAAATTCTATCTAGAGAGGACATTTGTTTTTTCCACAAGTACTTTATCAAGAGCATTTTGTAAATCTTCTACTGCTTCTAGCCCAACAGACAAGCGGATTAAGTCCTCTGTAACACCAGTTTTCACTAGATCTTCTGGTGTTAACTGTTGATGAGTTGTAGACGCTGGGTGAATGATTAGTGACTTAGCATCCCCTACGTTTGCTACATGTGACCAAATTTCAATATTATCAATAATGTGGCTACCAGCTTCTTTTCCACCTTTTACGCCAAAGTTTAAGATGGAACCAAATCCATTTTGCAAATACTTTTTCGCCAGTTCATGAGACGGATGGTCTTCCAATCCTAAGTAGTTCACCCATTCAACGCCTTCGTGGTTTACTAAGAATTCTGCAATTTTTTGTGCGTTTTCATTGTGCTTTGGAACCCGAAGATGTAGTGTTTCTAATCCTTGTAAAAACGAAAATGCGGCTTCTGGACTTAAGGAAGGTCCAAAATCACGTAAAAGTTGTACCCGTAATTTAATGGCAAATGCGACACTTGGTACATCAATTCCATATCGTAAACCATGGTAAGTTACATCTGGCTCTGTAAAACCTGGGAATTTATCCGAGTTCCAGTCGAAGTTTCCTCCATCTACCACGATTCCTCCGATCGTTGTTCCATGTCCGCCAATCCATTTGGTTGCGGAATGGATAACAATATGAGCTCCGTGCTTAATCGGGTTGGTTCCATACGGAGTAGCGAATGTGTTATCTATTAATAGCGGTACACCTACGTCATTTGCGATGGCTGCCACTTTTTCTATATCTAATATATTTAAACTTGGGTTACCGATCGTTTCTGCGAAAAATCCTTTTGTTTTGTCTGTCACTGCAGCACGGAAGTTTTCCGGATTAGTAGCGTCAACGAATTTTACCGTAATGCCGTAACGAGGTAGCGTATGTGCGAATAAATTAAATGTACCGCCGTATAAATTTTCTGCTGCAATTATTTCGTCTCCCGCTCCCGCAATATTCAAAATCGAGAAGGCAATTGCCGCCATACCAGAAGATAATGCTACCGCTGCCGTTCCACCTTCAAGAAGCGCCACTCGTTGCTCGAAAACATCAACCGTCGGATTCATAATACGAGAATAAATATTACCTGTTTCTTTCAATGCAAAAAGATTTTGCGCATGCTCTGTATCGCGAAATACGTAAGAAGTCGTTTTGTGAATAGGCACTGCTCGTGAACCTGTTACTGGATCTGGTTGTTGACCACCGTGCAAAAGAATTGTTTCTTTTTGAAGATTTGTCATTTTGAATTCCTCCTAGAAAATAGTTTAGATGGGCACATCGGGAGACAGGAGAGGATCTTTAGGACAAACAAAAACCCCTCTTCGATTAAGAAGAGGGGTGCAGTTTCGCATGTTCCTCCTCTTATCTTCCAAATTCGGGTAAACGAATTTGTAGGAATTAGCACCTTTCCGAGTTTAGAACTCGGTGGTTGCCGGGCATCGCAGGGCCTAGTCCCTCCGCCACTCTTGATAAGAGTATTAGATTTAGTTTTCCATCTTGATACAAAGTATAAGATTCTATCAATCTATTCGTCAAGTGTTTTTATGAAAAATTCTGAAACTTCTTTGTTATTGGAACGTTTAATGTATAGTAGTTATTAGATAGAGAGGTGATATGATGGCAGTTTGGATTTCGACTATATTAGTAATTAGCTACCTCGTCGGTGCAATCCACGGCTCGAAAGTTGCGCAGGCCTTAAGTGGCGTCAATATTAAAAAAGAAGGGCTTAAAAATTCCGGAGCTTCGAATGCAGCAATCGTTCTTGGAATGAAGTATGGAATTTTGGTAGCTGTAATTGATATTTTAAAAGGTGTATTTGTTATTATAGCTGTTCGCTTCTTTGTGCAACAATATAGCTCTTGGACTTCCGTGGAACAAGATTTATTGCTCTATTTAGCTGGGGCTGCTGTTATTTTAGGGCATAATTTCCCGATTTACACTGGATTTAAAGGCGGAAAAGGGACCGCTTCGATTATTGGTATTTTATTTGCTATTTATTGGCCAATTGGACTTATTGGATTTTTATTATTAATCGGTATGACTTTATTAACGGATTTTTTATTGATCGGTGTGTTTGTATTTTATGCAGTATTTATAGTGGCTTCCATTTGGTTTGCTGAAGGGGCCGCGCCTGTTGCTGTCGCGGGGTTTTTATTTGCCATGGCAGTTGTTTTACATATCGAAAATTTTCGTCGTCTAGCCCGTAAAGAAGAACCAAGAATATCCGCCTTCTTGAAGAAAAAGAAACCGTCCGTGTGAATGAAATGAAGAAAAAAATGAGGTGGATCGTGCTTATTCCTTTACTAGTAGTTGTTTCAGGCGGATTTGGTATGTGGATGGTCACAAGTAAATGGCTAGATGACGGGCTGGAGCCGAAAGCAGATGGTTCCAATGAATACGCAATCGTGCTCGGCGCAAAAGTGAAAAAAGGGAATGTCCCTTCACTAGCTCTACGCTATCGTTTGGAGGCGGCAGCAGCGTATGCTGTAGAGAATCCCCATGTGAAGTTAGTTGTATCTGGTGGACAAGGACCCGATGAAGATATCGAGGAAGCTGTAGTCATGAAAAATTTTCTTTTAGAAAATGGAGTAGCAGAAAATAGAATCATTGTGGAAAACCAGTCAACCTCTACTTATGAAAACTTATTGTTTTCACAAGAGCTGCTGCCAGACGATTTGGATTCTGTGACGATTATTACGAGTGATTACCATTTGCATCGTGCGAAAATGCTTGCTAGTAAGCTCGGTTGGGATACGGATGTTGTGGCTGCGGAAACACCGAAAGTGGTAGAAGCAAAAGTGCGATTGCGTGAACGGGCTGCTCTTTTGAAAACTTATATTGTTGGGAAATGACTCCGGGCTTATGTTCGGAGTTTTTTGTCGCGTTCGAATCTATTAATCTAATTTCGGGTAAATGCTGAAAATGTGCCTACTATTAATTTTATACTATATAAAGTATCATTGATTCTGTAAAAAGAAGACTAAAGGTTTTTTCTTTTCCGACTCTTCGGAATCAAGCGTTGACCTTCCCCATTATCAGGTAAAACAAATAACAAGGAGTGACTAGCATGAAATCGCAAATTATTGAATCTTTTGGTGATCCATCTGTATTTCAGTTTAAAGAGATTTCAAAACCTCAAGTAAAAACTGGACATGTACTTATTCAAGTAAAGGCTACAAGTGTAAATCCTATTGATACGAAAGTCCGAGCTGGTGCAGTTCCAGCCGTTGCGCCGGAGTTTCCAGCAGTATTACACGGAGACGTGGCAGGTTTGGTATGTGCAGTCGGTGAAGGAGTCACCGACTTTAAAATTGGGGATGAAGTGTTTGGATGTGCCGGTGGATTTAAAGGGACATCTGGCGGTGCTCTTGCAGAGTTTATGCTGGCAGATGTTGACTTACTTGCCCATAAGCCGAAAAATTTGACGATGGAAGAAGCTGCCGCTTTGCCTTTGGTTTCCATTACCGCTTGGGAAGCATTATTTAATCGAGCAAAGCTTATACCGGGACAAGATATCTTAATTCACGGAGCTACCGGTGGGGTCGGACATATCGCCATTCAGCTAGCCAAATGGGCAGGAGCTACTGTCTATACAACTGCCTCATCGAAAGAGAAGTTGGAGATTGGCACTCAACTTGGCGCTGATGTAACGATAAATTATCGAGAAGAAAGCGTTAAAGACTATGTACAAAAATATACAAATGGGAAAGGATTTGACCTCATCTTTGACACTGTAGGGGGTGAAAACCTTGATCGCTCTTTTGAGGCGGCAGCACCACATGGAACGGTAACAGCCATTGCCGCTCGTTCAACTCATGACCTCTCTCCCATGCATTCGAAGGGACTTTCTTTGCATGTTACTTTTATGTTATTGAAAATATTAAACAAAGATATGCATAAACATAATGGTGAAGTTTTGAAAAAGGTTGCAAAGGTTGTGGAGGAAGGGAAGCTGCGTCCACTTTTAGATTCCAAAATTTTCACGTTTGATGAAGTCTCCAAAGCTCATGAATATATGGAATCAGGTAAAGCAATAGGAAAAATTGTTTTGAAAAATGATTGGTAATATTATTTTGAAATGCTATTGATAAATCTAGTAAGTTCTAGAATTATTCAAAGAGACGCTCTCATTCAAAAAGCTTCCGTTATTCGGAAGCTTTCTTCGTATGGTACCCCTTCTCTCCATACGGCTGGAATTTTCAATACTTCTACTTGCTCAATTGCAAATGCGTCTTTTCCATATTCGTTCCACTCTTCTTGTCATTCTTTGTTTGTTTACATACCATTTTGAAAATAACTCTGATTATTTCAGTGTTACTTTCGTTTAAGAATATAGTCTGAATGTAGCTGTACTATATGCTATTAAATTGCCTTGTTCGTCGATTACTTTGCCATTTAAAATTGCTGTATGGTCCGAGCGATGTATAAGCTCACCAATTATTTCAGTTGTTCCTTCGAAGACACTATTTACAAACTTTACTTCCATTTGAATGGTTGATGCCGCCTTAACTCCTAATGTTCTAGATGTTATGCCCATTACTATATCAAGACCAGACATTATCACTCCCCCGTGCAACATGTCCTTCAAATTAGAAATATCGGGTCTTTTTTGAATTTGAATGATTACTTTCCCATATTCCACGCTTACACATTCAAATCCTATATACTTAAAAAAGTTAGATTGTTCAAACTCATATTTCAAAGAAGAAAAGTCCATCGTACAAACCTCCTAAGTGCTAATACTGCCATTTTATCATTGTTTGGTCGATTTTATTGCCATATTCGCTATAAAAGCACAAAAGCGCGCCTATGCGTCTCTTGTGCTTTCTACCATGCTATTAACTATTTTGATATTGTACTTTTTCTAAATGACGTTCCATTTGACCTAGGTGACTCTCTATATGTTTTATTATTAAATGATCGATTAAGAAAGACAGCGGTTTACCATCAAAATTTGGGTTATAGCTTGGTGCAGTGTTACTTAAATCTTCCGCTCGAACTTTACCTAAAGCTTGCTCTGTAAGAGAAATTAGCGATTCAAGGCGTGTAATTGCTTGTTCTTTCGAAACAGAAGTAACATAATTTTCTTCCACAGCAGCCAAGCGTCGGACATGCTCGTGGTTCCGCCCCCATTTTGCTCCTGGAACGATTAATAATGCTTCTAAATCGGCTACCCAGAATTCTACTGCTTCGTTGACATGACAAGCAATTTGCATAAGAGACCATTTTTCAGCTGATGGCTTTTTATATAATAGAGGTGCGTCTGTTGTTTCTATTAGACGAACCATTTGTTCAATAATTGATTGGATAATTGTTGAACTTTCTTTCAAAATTTCTAATGTCATAGTAAAATACTCCTTAGTGTCGGTTTTAAACCGTTATTTGTGATGCATTACAAATAAGCAAAAGAAGAAGGGAATGAGTGTAATGTCTAGCAATACAACCATAGGCTCTTTAACTTTAGGAATTCAAATTATCGACGCCGTGGCCCAAAGTGATATTCCTTTAAAATTTTCAGATATCCAAGAAATTACGGGTATTTCCAAAAGTAATTTATACAAATATTTAAATACATTAACGCAAATGGACTTATTATATCGTGATCAGAAACGGGGATATTTTTCATTAGGCTATAAATTTTTAGAATACGGAACAGCAGCATCGCAAAATGCTGATTTTATAGGAAGATTAACTCCATATTTTAAAGAAATTAGTAAACTGACGAGTATGACCACTCTATTAGCAACTTGGATTAATGACGGACCCGTTATTACGAATATTTGGAATACCAATTACGGGTTAAATATTGGTGCCCAGATAGGCACAAAATTACCATTATCCTCAGCTTCCGGTAAAATATTTGCGGCTTATGCCAATTCATTGGAAATAACAAATTGGATTGAACAAGAACAACGATCAATTGATCAATTTAACATAGCTAAATTTCAACGTGAGCTAAAGCAAATAAGGACGGAACATTTTACTTATTCCTATGAGCCACTTGTGCGTCATGTATCGTCTATCGGCTTTCCAATTCTTAACTACAAACATGAGCTTGTAGGTGCTTTTTCTGTTGTCGGTTTTACTGAAGACGTACCTAGTGCCTTCGATTCAGAAATTATCCAACGTATTATTTTATTAAGTAAAGAAATGTCTGCTATATACGGATATAAAGAGAAAGAGGAATAACTCCTCTTTCTCTTTTTCTATTAAGCTTTTACCTCGTTTTTTCGAACATTAAAGTAATTGTATAAATGATCCGCTACTTCATAGTTTGTAGCTTTATGATTACCGAAAATTGTATTGCGTAGTAAAACGGTTATGTCATCTTCCGCATGAATAATTTCTCCCCATTTACGTGCAGATGTTTGAACCATTGCACTACGAGGTTGTCTTTCCGCTTGATATTTTTTAAAGGCTTCATTATAAGTAGCTTCGGTTTCCAATGCTTCTCCTATAACATAGGCATCTTCTAGTGCCTGTGCACCACCTTGCGCTAAATATTGTAGCATTGGATGGGCTGCATCCCCTAACAATGTCACATTACCTTCTGTCCAGCTTTCAAGAGGCAAACGGTCAAACATTGGCGAACGGAATTGCGTAGAGATAAATTCTAATGCGCGCTCTACTAATGGATGAGCTCCCTCAAAGCGTTGCGTCATTTCTTCTGGTGTACCCCAGTCTCCTTCTGGTTTGTAGTCATATGTTTTAAACACAACAACTTGATTGTATAGTTCACCGCGACGTACAGGATATTGGACTAAATGTAAGTTTGGACCAATCCACATAATTACATCATCCATTGCTACATCACCTTTAGCAGTGATTTCTTCAATTGGAATTGTTCCGCGATAGGCAACATATTCAGAACAAATAGGCTCATCATTTGAAAACAATTTACGAACCTTTGATTTTAAACCATCTGCACCAATAATTGCTTCGGCACTATATGTTTCCCCTTTTTGGTTTGTAACGGTAGCTTGCCCATTAGCTTGTTCAACGGTCTGAATAATTTCGTCATTCATAAATTTAATACGACCATGTTTTTGACATGCTTCAAATAGTACACGATGTAAATCTGAACGATGGAGTACTACATATGGTTGTTTGAAATGTTCTTGGAAACCTTCTGTTAAATCTAAAACTGCTAATTCTTTTGCTGTATAAACATCTTTCAAAACAAGACGTTTTGGAAATACAGAAACTTTTGCAATATCTTCTTTTACACCTAGTTGATCTAAAACAAATAACGCATTTGCCCCTAGTTGAATTCCCGCACCAACTTCCCCAAATTCTGGTGCTTGCTCTAATACCGCTACAGACTTGCCCGTTCTTTGTACAATTGAAAGCGCTGTCGCTAAACCGCCGATTCCTCCACCAACTACAATAATGTCACTGATTTTCGTCATGAATATTAACCTCCTAATATAAAATAATGTTATATAAATAGTGAACTTAGTTCCCTTATAATGAAATTTAACTTAAATTCAAGGTATTTGTCAATGATAAATCTAAATGTTCTACATTTTCTAAACAAAATAAAAATTCTATAAAATCATTGACATAAGGACGGATCTTATATTATATTTTCTATAAATAGAGAACATTGTATTCTATTTTGATAAAAGGAGGATTATAATGAAATTAATTAACTATTCTTTTAATGGTGCAACACGTGCCGGAGCCATTGTAGATGAACAAGTAATTGACCTAAATTATGCTTACGAAACACAATTGAAAACAGCTGGAGAATATCGTTACAAGGAAATTGCCCATGCATATGTACCTTCTACAACAGATGAACTATATCAAGGGGGGAAAAAATCAATTGAACTAGCACAACAAGCTGTAAACTTCATGTTGGCTAATCCAACTGCTTCTGCTCAGAAAGCTATTTTTTCACTAGACGAAGTAAAAGTAGAAGCTCCTGTTATGAACCCAGGAAAAATTATTTGTGTAGGACATAATTACCGTGAACATATTTTAGAAATGGGTCGTGAATTGCCTTCACATCCCGTTGTCTTTGCTAAATTTGCAAACACTATACTAGGTCCTGAAGATGATATCCCATATTATCCAATTTCGGAGCAATTAGATTATGAAGCAGAATTCACTTTTGTAGTCGGAAAACAAGCGCGCAATATTTCAGAGGAAGACGCACTAGATTACGTTGCTGGTTACACGATTGCTAATGATGTGACTTATCGCGATATCCAACGTCGCACATTACAATGGCTCCAAGGCAAAACTGTAGACGGTTCTGCACCAATGGGTCCTTATTTAGTCACAGCTGATGAATTAAAAAACCCATCTGGCTTAGATGTTGTATTAACAGTAAATGGTGAAGTTCGCCAAAAAACAAATACAGCTAATCTAGTATTCTCAGTGCAGAAACTAGTGTCATTCTTATCTAATTTGATGACGCTTGAACCTGGTGATGTTGTATTAACAGGTACGCCCGGTGGGGTTGGGGTTGCAATGGAACCGCCTACATTCTTAAAAGATGGCGATGTAGTTCGTATTGAAATCGATCAAGTAGGTGCTTTAGAAAATAAAGTAGCTACTGTAGCAGGTACTTTAGTGAATGCTTAATACTTATCACCTTATTTGAAAGGAAGTCGAGGAATTATGGCTGGAGTAACTCCAGAAGTTGCAGAATTTATGAAGAGTCAAATCGTAACAGACTTTACGAAAGAAATTGCTCAATATAACCTTGGACCACTTTGGGAAGCAATACCTGAAATCATGAATAAGACGCCAAAGCCACATGCTGAAGCTTATTTATGGTCGAAGGAATTAATTGATAAAAAGATGGCTGAAGCTGCAGAAATTTTCACGCCAGACCGTGGTGGAGAGCGCCGCGCTATTTACTTTCAAAACCCTGGGTTAACTTATCGTAAACCTTGGGGATGGGCATCTACATCCCAAACAATTTATGCAGCTGTTCAAATGCTGCTCCCAGGAGAAAAAGCACCATCTCACCGTCACTCGCAGTCAGCTTTACGCTTCATTTCAAAAGGGACTGGTGCCTATACAATCGTACAAGGGGAACGTATTTTCATGGAAGAGGGTGATTTCTTAACTACCCCTAAAAATCTCTGGCATGGTCATGAACATTTAGGCACTGAGCCGATGTTATGGATGGATGCTTTAGATATTCCAACTCTATATTCAATCGGTGGTACATTCTTTGAACCATACGAGGATGGACTACAACAACCTGGAGTACCAGATAACTTTTCTGAGCAGCGCTACCGTGGTGGTATGATTCGTCCAGTTGGTGACGATAAATTTACAGTTGCACCTTTAGCAAACTATAAATGGGATCGTACGGTTGATGGTATTAAAGGTTTAATGGCATTTGACCCAAATCCACATCATGGGTTTGCTGTCGAGTACATCAATCCATCAACAGGTAAATCTGCGAATCCAACATTAGGAACACGCATGCAACATTTGCCAGCGGGGATGCATACAAAAGCACTACGCCATACACATTCAACGGTTTATCACGCTCATAAAGGAGAAGGCTACACAGTTATTAACGGTGTACGTTTTGACTGGAAAGCTGGAGACTACTTTGTTGTACCTAACTGGGCTTGGTATGAACATAAAGCAACTACAGATTCCTATCTATTCTCTGTAAACGACATTCCAATCATGGACCGTTTCGAATTAGAACAAGAGCAGACATATGACTCAAATAATGGTCATCAAGAAATTATTAGTGAATTTAAAGCAGCATTTCGTTAAACGATGAATCGAAGTAATCCCGTAAATGAAAACCACCACTTTACATTTACGGGTTATTTTTATGAATAGCTTTCCAATAATATGTAAGCGCTTTATCCACAGGAAATGGATATTCAAGGGTGGTGATATTTAACATATCTTTGAAGGTACTGTTAATGGGGGAAAAACGCTTAAAGTTTTCTTAATATTCTAATTTTAATAAAGGGAGTGTTTTATTAATGGAAAAAAAGAGATTTTGGAACTATGAAAATAAATTAACGATAATCTTCTTCTTTGTAATAGGGTTTGTATTCTTTGACCGTTTAGCGATTAACTACTTATTCCCAATGATTTCTGAAGATTTAGGATTAAACTACACGCAACTAGGTTTACTGGGATCAGCACTGGCATTAACTTGGTCGATTTCGGGTCCATTAGGTGGATTTATCTCGGATAAAGTGAAAAGCAAGAAAGTAATGTTAGCAATTTTAGTACTGGCATTTTCTGTGATCTCATTATTACATGGTTTAGCACAAACATTCGGTATGTTATTTGTATTACGTCTATTAATGGGTATTGTAGAAGGTCCGCTGATTCCACAAACACAATCGATTTTAGCAATAGAATCTTCTGAGCGTCGTAAAGGATTTAACTTAGGTTTTACGATGAACACAAGTAACGCATTATTCGGAAGTATTTTAGCACCTATATTAATCGTTGCTTTAGCAACTAAGTTTGACTGGCATACTGCATTCTATTTAACGATTATTCCAGGGATCATTTTAAGCTTTATGATTTTAAAAGGAGTTAAGAATCCAGATCCAGCGAAATTCCACTCCATGCATGAAACAAAATCTACTGAAAAAGTGAAAGTAAAAGATATTCTTAAACATCGCAATATTTGGTTGTCTATTATTGTTTTTAGTTTAGTTATGACAACATTAATGGCATTCCAAATTTTTGCACCAACATACTTAGTACAAGCAAAAGGTTTATCTAGTACAACAATGAGTTTAGTAATGGCTTCTTTCGGGGTTGGTTATGCAATCTTCGGTTTTTTAATCCCAACCCTTTCAGAGCGTACTGGTCGTAAACCGGCTTCTGCAGTTTCTGGTTTGTTATTAATTCTTGTGCCACTAAGTATCGTATTTGTTGACTCTATTCCATTAATGATGGTGCTTTTATTCATCGGTTCTGCCGGTTCAGGTGTAATCGGTATGTCGATGTCAGTTATTCCAGTGGAGTCTGTTCCACTACAATACTCTGGCCTTGCAATTGGTTTAACCATCGGTATTGGTGAGTTAATCGGTGGATTCTTAAATCCAATGGTAAATGGTGCTTTAGCAGATATGTACGGTATTCAAACACCATTATACGTTGCCGCTGTTGCTGGTCTTATTGCATTTATATTCACATTATTCTTTAAAGAAACAGCACCGTCTAAAGTTAATCAAACACAGGAACCAGTAGTGAACACTAGTGTTTCAGTACAACCTTAATTCACAAAAAGTTTAGTCCACTTCTTCCTGAAGAGGTGGACTTCTTGCTAACCATATATTTTAAAAAATTTAATAATAGAAGGAGAGTTGAATATATGAATAGAAAGTTTCTATTTGTTGTTTTATGCTTATTTGTAGTAATAAGTGGCTGTAGTAACCAAGTAGCTGCAGGTAGTGAGAAAACTCAACAAAATCAAGTGAACAGCCACCAGAATAATTCTAGCAAAGTAAAACAATCTGTATTTGAAACAGTTCCTATTGGTTTTCGAGTTGTGACAGTTGGATCAGGCAATCCAAAAACTGAGATTAACCGTGGAGCTCCAAGTACATTAGTCCAATTTCAAGATAAATTTTTCTTAGTCGACAGTGGCGCAAATACAACTAGCACGCTATTAAAGATTGGTCTACCTGCGGAAAGAATTACAAATATGTTGTTTACACATCAACACGTTGACCATAATGGTGACTTTTGGAACTTTTTTATTGATGGATGGCAAGGACCTACAGGAAGGCGTTCTCTTAATCTTATAGGACCTCAAGTCCAAGAACTTTATGATATTACTGTTAACTTTTTTAAGGAAGATTTAGAATACCGTGCTAGTTTAGGCTGGCCAAAAGATGGACTTTTAACAAATGTGAATATTAAAGATTTCACAGAGGATAAATATAGTTTTGAACTTGATGGCGTGAAAATTACATCTATTCCTGTCCCGCACACAGTTCCAACCTATGCATACCGTTTTGATGCAAATGGACAAAGTGTAGTTATTTCAGGTGATTTAACTTTTTCTGAAAACTTCTCCTCATTTGCAAAGAATGCAGATATTCTAGTTATTGATGGAATGCTAACTAGTGATTATACAGACGTGCCTGAACAAGCACGGGAAAATTTAAAAAATGGTTTAAAGAAATCTCATGCCACTACAGAAGAACTTGCCAAGATGGCTGCAGATTCAGATGTTAAAAAAGTTGTTCTAACTCATATCGGTCTTGGTAAGGTGGATAATAAAAATATTTCAGCAGTATTTGCAGATGCAGGTTTTAAAGGAGAAATTATAGCTGCTGAAGATGGTCTTGTGATTAATCCATAAGTCTATAATTATTTCAGCATCACCTTTCATTAATTTTTATGTATCGGTTTCCTATAGTATCAGTTTGCAAATAAAAACCTAGCCCACTTTTAAAAAGAACTGGGCTAGGTTTTTTCATTCCTTTATTAAATTATAAAGGAGACAAACACTTTTTACTTAGCATTCAGAAAATCACCTGTAAACTTGTAAACGTCTTTATATTCATCGAGATGTGTCCATTTCCCTAAGAAGCCATGCGTTACGCCTTCATATCGCTTCACTTCCACATGTACACCAGCTTTCTTTAAATTCTCACCAAATAACTCTCCTTCGTCTCTAAATGGGTCATATTCTGCTGTAATAATAAGAGATTCTGGAATGTCTTCTAAATTTTCTTCACGGATCGGTGAAACAAGCGGGTTATCTGTATTAACATCACCTAGCAAATAGAAACTATTAAGTTCAGCTAATTGATCACTTTCCACGAAATAACCTGTACCATTTTCCAATAATGATGGATAACGGAATTCACTAAAATCAAGGTCTAATGATGGATAGAATAATACTTGCTTTGTAATTGTGAACTCCTTTTTGTCACGGGCCATTAAAGAAACAGCAGCAACTAAGTTTCCACCAGAGCTATCACCCGCAAGAGCCAGATTCTTACCATCCCATTTTAATGCATCCTTCTGTTCCGTTACCCATTTTGTTACATTATAGCTATCATCTAGCGCTGCAGGAAAAGGATGGTCAGGAGCAAGACGAAAATCAACAGCAATGACTTTATAGCCAGATGCTGCACATAAGGAACGCGCTACATCATCATGACTTTCTAAGTTTCCAGAGAAGAAGGCACCGCCATGGAAATACATTAAAACTGGGTAAGCGTCTGTTTCTTTTGGTGTGTAAATACGAACAGTCAGTTCTGCATCAGACGTTGACACTGTTTTGTCTTCGACACGATATACTTGTTCTCTTTGTTCCACTGGCAAAGCTGGTGCATCAAATATTTTACGATGTTCTTCTGGAATCACCTTTTGTTTCAAATCTGATTTCGGTATGAACTCCAAAACTTTCTTTATCTCGGGATGTACTGGCATCTGTGAGTAGCCTCCTTATTTTTTTCGTTCAGATTCATTTAATAAACGAATCGAATTCCTTACCTATTGAATAGGTAAGGAACTTCTTATTTTTAGCAATCTTCTAGAAGTGGGCTTTTTCTGGGAAAGCAGTTTCAGCTTGATCTGATGGAAATAGACGAGATAATTCTTGGTAAAGCTTTGTAATTGGTTTACGTTTTTCTTCATAATCTTGTAGTGCCTCAGCAATTGTATCCGCTTCTAGGATTGCTTTTGCTAATACCTCCGCATCTTGCATGGCCATGTTTGCACCTTGCCCTTGATTGTGGAGCATTGCATGAGCCGAATCACCAATTAGCGTAACTGATTTCGTGCTCCATTTTTCAATTGGTTCTAAATCACATAATGGACGAGTCACAATGTCTTCAAATGCGATATTCTCTACTAATTTTTGAAGTGTTGGACCAAAACCTGTAATGCTCGCTAAAATCTCTTCTTTTGTTAATTCTGGTTTCCAAGCAAATTTACCTGGCACCGTGATATCTACGGACACTTGATTGCGATGCTCTAACGGCAATAAATAAAAGGAATTATCACCGTCTACATAAATACGCAAAATATTTTCCTTTGAAGCCAAACCAAGTGCATCGTCAAAGTCAATTAATACACGGTGCGCAAGATAGCCTGAATATACCGGCTCCGCATGCTTTAAAACCTGATTACGGACTGTTGAACGAATACCATCTGCTGCAATGACAAGATCTGCTTCAATTGTTGTGCCATTTTCAAAGGTGACTTCCGCATAATCTCCGTGGTCGATAATTTTCTCACAACGATGATTTAAATGAATTTGATTTTCTGGAATACCCGACACAATTGTTTCTAATAGATCTGCACGGTGAACTAGACGAGCATAAGCTTCTGTTTTGTCATCGGTTAATACCGGCCATGCTTCTTTAATAAGAACATGATCATCTCCTGCAATAATTTCCATGTGGTCACTTTGTGTTGTTACTTTTTCTAGTGCTTCAAATAGACCCCATTCCTTAAAGCATCTTACGCTTGGCGGCCGAATCCCAATTCCCGCTCCAACTTCCTTCATAGATGATGCTTGCTCATACACGTCTGCACGAATTCCTTTTGCCTTTAATGCGACTGCAGCTGATGCCCCCCCAATACCTCCACCAATAATTGCAATTCTTAATTCAGCTTTTGACTTCATAAACATTTCCCCCTAAATGTGTTTTTTCACAACTATTTTTTATTCATACACCCCTATTGTGAACCATCTCAACGATTCACTGAAAAAGATAACTTGTAATCATCTGCAATATGGACAGCCTTTCTCCAGCCTATAAGACGGTCATTACGCGTGTACAGTTTGGTTTCCGTTATTAGAACAGGTTCTCTGTCTTCAATGTCTAAAACCTCTGCCACCATTTGGCTAGCACCAGATGCATAAATTTGATGATCTCCTCGAGAAATGAGGATTCCTTGGTCTCTCTCAAGAAGCACAAAGACACTCTCTGCTTCTTCAAGCTCTCGTTTACCCGGTTGGAAATCTTCTGGTACAAGCAGGTAAGTCTGTGCCCAAACGAGCGGTTTCCCTTTGAGCATGATTAAACGAGAAATTCTTAAAACGTTGTCATTCGGCTCAATACGAAGGATTTCACGAAGATTTTCTGTAGGTAATACCCAATCAACGCTTAATATTTTCGATTTGCATTCCATCCCTTGATCGCGAAGAAAGCCAACAAGTCCCCCTAACTCTAGACCCGGAGGTCGTACGGGCATTTCCTGAACAGGGAAGGTGCCCTTTGCTCGCTCTCGGTAAACGTACCCTTCGTTTGCAAGCTCCTTCAGTGCCTGACGAACAGGCGCCCGACTCACACGGAACCGCTCCACAAGTTCATGCTCGGTGCTAAATGGGCGACCCGTCTCCCCAGCAGCTGCCTGTAGCTCCTTTATCAATATTTCTTTAATCTGTTTATAAAGTGGCACCCCCGATTGACGGTCAATAGTAAGTTTTAATGCATGTCTAGTCATTGCTGTACTCCAATCGTTTCTTTTTGTAAGCTAGCATGTAGCTTAAGCTTTGCTGCAGTACGTTCTTGTACGTATTCAAATGAAACATTAGGAGCAAGTTCTAAAACAACAAGTCCAGTCTCTGTTACGTCGATTATTGCAAGGTTTGTATAAATTCGGTCTACACAACGAGGAGTCGTTAGCGGATACGTGCATTCTTCTACAATTTTTGGACCTTGCTTACTTGTATGTTGCATAAACAGAAAAACTCGTTTACTACCAGCAGTAAGGTCCATTGCGCCGCCAACGCGTCCAAGAGTTGCGTTAGGAAGCTTCCAACTTGCTAAGTCTCCGTACTGTGATACTTGAAATGCGCCAAGAATTGCTGCGTCTAGGTGACCACCACGAATCATGGCAAAGGATTCTGATTGCGAGAAGAATGAGCCTCCCGGTTTTAGTGTTATTGGCTCTTTTCCTGCATTTACAAGATCCCAATCCTCTTTTCCTGATTCTGGTTTTGGTCCCAATCCAAGAAGTCCATTTTCACTGTGTAAAATGATTTCTTTTCCTTCCGGAATGTAATCAGCTACAAGTGTAGGTAAACCGATTCCAAGATTCACGAACCACCCATCTTCTAAGTCTAAAGCTACTCGAGAGGCTAGTTCTGGCATTGACCATCCAATTTGATTTTGAACTTTACTCATGTACTAATACCTTCCCTTCGCTTTTCAATTGCACTAAACGATGTACGTAGACGCTCTGTGTAACAATCGTTTCTGGATCGATTTGTCCAATTTCTACAATTTTGTCCACTTCAGCAATTGTAATTTTTGCCGCTGTCGCCATCACAGGGTTAAAATTCCTTTGTGTTTTACGATAAACAAGATTTCCCCAACGATCTGCGCGATGTGCTCTAACAAAAGCGTAATCTCCTACAATCGCATGCTCTAAAAGGTATTCTCGACCATTAAAATCACGTGTTTCCTTTCCTTCTCCAAGCTCTGTCTGCACCCCTGTTGGCGTGTAAAAAGCTGGAATTCCTGCACCACCTGCACGAATACGCTCCGCTAATGTTCCTTGAGGGACAATTTCTAGCTCAATCGTACCTTTTTGAAGCCGCTCTACTAAATCGTCAGCGTGAGGACCTACTGGGAAAGAACAAATAATCTTCTTTACTTGGTTGTTGCTAATTAGTGATGCCACACCATCACTAACAGCACCTATATTATTTGATACAACCGTCAGATCTTTCGTGCCTTGCTCAGTAAGGGCGGCGATAAGATTTAATGGTAGTCCGCTACCTCCAAATCCTCCGACGAGAAGTGTTGCTCCGTCCTTCATATCTGCAATAGATTGTGCTACATTTTCATATTTTTTTTGGATCATTAGATTTTCCCCCTTTCATTTTTTATGTGTACCATCTAGTTCTTCTTGATAACCGTGCATTGTGACAAAAAATGTGCAAGGTAAGTGCCTTGGATCACCTGTATAGCCAAGTTCCGTTGCAATGGATTCAAACGGTCCATATATTCCACCACTTTCGCTCGTCCTTGTATCTCCTGAAAGATGTCGCTGCACAAGGTCCTTCAACTTCGCATCCATGTCAAGGCTTGCTTGCAACACAGATACTACTTCATCACCAGTGATTTGTGCTTTTTGCAGTTGGCCATTGATATTACGGAATGGATGCCCTAAGTACAAACGACTTGGACGAACTTCTTCCAATAAGCGATTTACACTTTCACGGTATAGTCGCGGTTTTTCAATTGTAGGTAAGCCGCTTAATCCACCATACATTTGGACCGCATCTGCCGCAAATGCCCAATTTAGATCATCTAGCACAAATGTCACGGATCCAATGGAGTGTCCTGGTGTTTCCACAACGGTAAACGATACGTCATTACCAAGGCTGATGTGATCGCCATCTTTCACTTCTAGTTCCGGTTCTATATTGCCACCGATATCCGTTGTTAACATGGCTATATGCTTTTCTTGTGTGGTTGTATCGGTAATATATTTCGCTTGTAATGCTTTGTAATCAACAATCTGTTCATTACGATCTCGTAATAATCGAGCCTCTTTTTTCGGTATCACTACTTTTGCGCGGCGTCCTGTCTTTTCCCATACTGCATAAGCGCCACCTAGATGATCCACATGACCATGCGTTAGTAGAATCCAACGAATGTCCTCTATTCGTATACCGTGTTCGGCTAGAATTGGTTCAATGTCTTGCGTAGCAGATGCATGAACGCCGGTATCAATGATTGCCGGTTCTACCGCATCCACATAATAAGCAAATGCAGAGACTGGACCAAATTTACATTCAATTGGAATAATACGTACTGAATTTTGCAATCGTTTCACTCCTTTAATTAAGAATATTGAACTCTTTCGGAATGACTGGTAAAACTAGGCGAGATTGATGATCTTTGTCTCGATAAATCTTGTGCATTGTCGCACGACCACTTGGTAAATGATAGCTATCTGGTGGTAATAATTTCGCATCTTCTCCATCAAGTGGTTCGTTACATCCAAGTTCCAATTCCATACGATGGCCTTGCTTTATTAGGAAGGAGAATGGATATAGACGGATTGCATACTCAATAATTTCACTAGGTGGTACTGGGATTGCACGGTTATGTGGATGCCACGGCTCCCCATATGTAGATTTTTTTTCATTTAATTCGCGATGGGATGCCTTTAAATAACCTGAAGTCATTAAAGTACGTTTGCCGCTTGGATCTACATCGTAGAGCTTGGCGATAAAGTTCGTGTCATCCGTATCGATTTCTGCGTGGATATATAATGCCCCAGTGCCTGTCATTTCTACTGGCTCTAAGAATTTATCACTAGTCCATTTAATCGCTTCTGATTTGGTTGTTACGGTTAATGGTGCTTGGTAGAATCCATCTGGATGTGCGTATTCAGATGTTAATGGTTCTGGTTTAGCGCTAATTTTGTGACGTGGACGTAAGTAGAACTCTTTCTTTTCTTCATATGGTAGTGGCCATTGATCCTCACCACGCCATTTGTAAGAACCCTCTACAGAGAACTGAACTGCTGGTTCATCCATAATGCCTGTATCAATACCTTTTAACCAGTAATCATACCATCGGAACATCTCGTCGTGGTTTTCATGGAATGGTCGTTCTAACATCGGCGGAAGCGCTTGGATATCGAGTTTTTTAATGCCTGATACTTTATGAAAACCTTCGATTGTGCCTTCCACGTTCCAACCGCGTCCCCATTTTGCTTGGAAGTAAGTTGGGATAGTCACTTTATGCGCTACTTCTATTGCAGAGTCTTTTTGCCAGAACGGTCCGTCTAGTGGATTCAATAAGTAATCCATCCACAATTCATGTCGATCTTGATAATGTAATAAATGAACAAAGTCTGACCAATGTGCGATATCTGGATCGTTTAAGCGCTCTTGCGTTTTTTGTTTAAGCTCTTCTGGCGAAAAAACTTTCGAGCTCTTACTTGCTACATTATTGAATGCATTACCGCTATCGCCGCCGCGTCCTTCACGAGAAGCGCGTGGCATTAGCCACATAATTCCACCATGATAACAAAGTTCATAAAGATCGAAATGACCTCCGTTTGCAAAAATTGCTTTTAAGTGCGGGGGTTGCTCAGCTGCACCTAATAGTTGAACGGATGCAAAATATGAAATACCAATCATCCCGATATTGCCATCGCACCAATCTTGCTCGGCTAACCATTCCACGAGGTCATAAATGTCTTTTCCATCCCCATGACCACCGGAATTGTAGTTACCACACATTTGGCCTTCAGAACCACCTGTACCTCGTACGTCTGCAATAATATGCGCATAACCTCTTGATACTACCTCATGAATATCCCCTGCTTCAATTGCTCCGTTCCAAAGATGACTGGGACGTGCTTGTGGCGGTAAGGTGAGTGCCTGTGCTTGTAGTTCTTTACCGTAGGGACTAATAGCAAGTAATGCTGGTACTTTTTCGGTACCTTCAGGACGGTAAATATCTGCAGCGATATGCACACCGTCACGCATTTTAATACGTTCATCTTTAGTAATGATCATTTGGATCCGCTCCTTTTATAAACTCTTCTATCTATTTAAACCGTAATTATTCCTCAACTGGGGTGAAACAGGCAACAAAAGGTCCCACATTGTCTTGATCTCCACTTTGTTTGAATACTACTTTTACTTTTTGATTGATGCGCACTTTATCGAGGTCGCAATCTACAATATTTGTCATCATTTTCGGACCTTCATGGAGCTCAACGAATGCAATTGCATATGGAACACCTCGTCGCATCACACTATATGTGTAGATACTTCCAGTGCCTTTTGCTTCTATCCATGTCGTTTCATCGCTCATGCAATATGGGCATAGCACCCGTGGATAATAATGATACTCCCCACATGAATAACACTGCTTGATCAATAGCTTTCCTTTTGCAGTTGCATCCCAATACTCTTTATGTTCTGGATGGATTTCAGGGATTGCCATCGTTCTTGATTGATACGTAGTTACCATAATCTACACCCTCTCCAAGATAAGTGTCGCACTACCGTGACGACTTGCTAGCCCCCCACCAGTACCATGAGCCAATGCAATGTCACAATCTTTCACCTGTACTTCAGGTTGCGCCTCTCCACGTAACTGACGAACAGCTTCGATTACTTTAATGATGCCACCTCGGCTTGCTGGGTGATTATTATTTAAACCACCACCATCCGTATTAATTGGAAGCTTGCCAACACCTGAAATTAGGTTCCCATCCGCAACAAACTTACCACCTTCACCTTTCTTACAAAAACCTAAATCCTCGAGTTGCATCAACACCGTAATGGTGAAGCTATCATAGATGGAAGCATATTTAATATCTTGAGGCGTTACCCCCGCTTCTTCAAAAGCTCTAGGTCCTGACCAGATTGCTCCCGTATATGTAAGATCTACTTTGCCACCTAATAGTCCTTTAGGTGCTTCACCACTACCCATTACTCGGACAAGTGGTCGTTTTAGACTTTTTGCTATCTCAGCTTTCACCACAACTAATGCACCACCACCATCACTAACAACACAGCAATCTAATCGGTGTAATGGATCTGCAATTAGAGGAGATGCCAGTACGTCTTCAACAGTCACTAAATCGCGTAGAATTGCGTTTGAATTGTATTGGGCATGATGAGAAGCAGCAACTTTAACCCATGCTAACTGTTCACTCGTCGTACCAAATTCATGCATATGACGCATTGTAGCCATTGCATACTCATTCACTGCAGTCGGACCATAAGGAAGTTCAAATGGTGTATCTGGAACATTCGCACCAACAATCTTTTGTTTGACACCACTTCTACCTTCTGAGCGTGGACGGCCTGCCATTGTGATCAATGCTACATTACATTTGCCTGCTGCAATGGCCTGCGCTGCATGTGAAACGTGTGCGATGTACGATGACCCACCCAATTCCGTAGAATCGACATAGCGAACATTAAGCCCTAGGTAATCGACCATAGTTAAGGCACCCCCTGGAGCGTCACCAGCACAAAAGTAACCATCTACATCTGCAAACGATAGCCCCGCATCTTCCAAAGCACCTTTAGCACATTCTGCATGTAAGGCTGCAACAGACTTGTTTTCAGCCTTACGCGTTGGGTGTTCGTATGCACCAGCAATATAAGCTATCCCTTTAACACTCATTTTGCTTAACCCCTTTTTCGTAGACTTCTAGATTAAAAATCTACTTTATTTTATTCAGATATTGCCACTGCTTCTCGAACACCAACTAAACGAGGCTCTTTCATCGTTAAAATTTTGGCAGGAGTATGAATTAAGAGCTGCTCAAATACTTCTTCACCCACGCCAGCTTTACGAAGATCTGGTATGAATTCCTCGAATAAATAATTGACCGAATGCCCTTTCAATCCAGGCCACCCTAACGCACAGCAGTTGGCATCTGCTGAAATAACTGCACGATCTAAAAATCCTTTATCAAGGAAACGAAGGAAATGGTCTACACGGTCTTGGCGGGGTCTTGACCAATAAGGTGCACCCTCTACCTCACTGTCATAGCCAATCGTGTCAAAACCTACATAACCACCTAGCTCTGCAATGTTTGAATCACGAGCTTCATCAAGATACCCTCCGTCATCTGCATGCCCGAAAAGAATACGATCAAGTGATAGACCCTCTTCTTTGAAAATATCAATTGCAGTCTCAGCGTCTACACATAGATGTGTAATGATTGGGGCACCAGTTTTTAATGCCGCACGTGCAGCGGCGCGATAAATACGTTTATCTAACTCATTTAGTTTTCCACCACGACTAACTCCTACTTTTATAGCACCCGCTTTCGCATCTGTACCATCAATACCTACCGTTATTTCATGAACAAGTAAATCGGTAAGATATTCAACTGATTTGTTACGGAAGTATGGTAAAGCTGAGTCAGCTGCTACAAATCCTGTAACTGCGACAATATGAACCCCCGTTCTGCGGGACAGTACTTGGAAATATTCGATATCGCGACCATTCCCAATCCCTGTACAGTCAACAAACGTTTTTCCTCCATGCTCACGAAAGCGGCGTAATTTTTGGAGTGTTACTTCGAATGCCTCTTCAGGTTTTTTCCACCATTGTGTATCTAAGTCACACCCCGGTAAACCAAATCCAATATGCTCGTGCATTGCTACGATTCCCAAATCTTCCGTTGGGATTGGACCTAAAACAGTATTAATTTTCCCCATGTTTATCACTCCTTATTTTAAAATTACTCTTTATCTGTTCTTCTTAATTAGTGACAGGTTGATATAATTTATCCCATTCATAGTTCCATCCAGAAATCTTTTGCTCTGCTGAAGGATCCATTGTTAATACTTTTTGTGGATTTTCCTGAAGTAAAGTACGAATTTGTTCTTCTGTTACTCCCGCTTTACGAAGTTGCGGTACGAATGATGTTAATAAGTGATCTACACCAAGCTCTTTTGCTTCATGACCTTTAGCCACACCAACCGTATTACTAGAGATTAATATCCGTTCACCATATCCTACTGCAAATAATTCAGCGACCAACCTAGCACGTTCTATATCACTTATATAGCCTTCATTGGATGACCAACCAACATGGTCAATCGCGACATATGCTCCACGTTCAGCAATTTCGAAAACTACTCTACTTTCTACCGCATCTAAACTATCAAGACCTCCGATAATGACACGATTCGGAGCGATACCCTCACTTAATAAAACCTCTAAATCGTTTACAGCATCAGCACCATATTGTACCGATACTGGTATGCCAGTTGAAAGCGCCGTCAATGCAGAGCCTTGGAACAGACTAGTTTCTACTTGTGTTCTCCCTGTTCTAGAAGCGATTGATGTTACTAGTCCTGCTGAACTCGAACGTTCAACACGTGGTATAACAATTCCTTCCGTCACTTCTTTTGTAAAAAGGCCAGAAAACTGTTCAGCTGACCAAGGGGTAGGTGGGGTTTTTTGAGGTGTCATAAAATAACCACCTAGCATTGGCTCAGGTCCTAATCCAGTTGATGCAATGATATGTACACCTGTAGTTTTTGAAAGCGTTCTATAAAGCTCGACATCTCGACCGTGGAACATACCGCTACGATCAACAATCGTATTCCCCCCAAGTCGGCGGTAATCCATTAGTTGACGTTTTAATATCTCAAAAATTTCACTCTTATCCATGTTAATCTCAGGTGCATACTCTGCCCCAGGCATTACAGAAAGAAGTGTCTCGTGGATAAGTACAACACCAAGTTCGTTTGTTGGGACCGGTCCAAGAACTGTACGAACAACCCCTGAATTATTTTCTTGTATATTATCTAGCATAGTTAAAACCTCCTATCATTTTAATAGCCCTTTATTTTAGAACCTTATCCTTTGGGTGTAATCGCTTTCTTTTCAAATAAACGCTGCGATGTAATGTCTAAGCTGATAATGACATATTATAATATTGTTATACCAAAGTCAATTATTTTTCCGACTCTTTAGAATTAGGTGAAAAATAAGTATTTTTTACAATTCCTTTCATAGTTTGATGGAAAAGACAATTAATTCTGTTAATATAAAAGTTTACTAGGGAATAGAAATACGCAACAAACATAGATTGCCCATGTTTGTTGCGTATAGTAATCACCAAGCTTATTATTAATCTTTTTTCGTATGATACCCTTTCTCCCCATAAGGCTGCAATTTCTCCACCCACTGGTCTAACAGTTTTTCTAGTTCTTTCTTTTCATTCATAAATTGATTTTCTGAAATTTTTAATACTTCCACTTGCTCCACTTCAAATGCGTCTTTTCCATATTCGTTCCATTCTTTTTGTAACGCTTTGTTTGTATGCATACCATTTTCAAGTGTGAATTTCGTGCCGTTAAGTGTTTTAAAATTGCGAGTTGATGCAACGAGCTTTTTGCCATTTTCTTTATTTGTAATTGTATAAACGCCGCTTTCTATCTTTACTTCTTTATATGCTTGTTTCAGTTCTTTTTTTCGTTCCATTTTATTCATCCTTTATGTTAATTTTTTACCCAGTATTCACTACCGTCGTCTTTGCGATCTAAAAATCCATATTCGATTAAATAACGTCTTAAAGTTACGAAGTCTGCATATACATTTTTGAGTACTTCGTTTATTTCTTTTTCGCTATACACTTTCTCTTGTTCGAACCGTTTAATGATAACGCGTAGTGTTGCCAGTTTTTGCTTTTCTTTTTTCGGGAATTTTACTAGTGGACCATCTGTACCTTCTAGGAAAAATTTCTTTTCCACTTCCTCCTGCTCTTCTTCCGTCATATTGTATCTGTCATCTACCATTGTCGCATTTTTATGAACGGGTAAAAACGCTGGTGCATGGTCGTCTTTTTCCTTTAATAATTCCATCATCGTTAAGAAAATTTTCGCTTGGCGCTCCTTTTCTTTTAGGACAAAGCGATGATTTCTTATAGTAGAACTGCTACCTATATTTAATTCGGCTTGAATTTCTGTATCACTTTTCCCTTCATAAAATAATCGAAGTAAGCTATTTTGGTGATCCGTTAACCCTGTTAACTTTTTATTCATACCGATTAAGTAATGAAACATGGAACCATGCACCTGTTCGATATGTAACTTCATAAATCGTTCCGATTCCAATAAAACCTCTTGATATGGATAAATAATACCCTTCTCTACTTTTTCGCCGCACACTAAACAAATAAAAGCATCTTTTTCCTCCACATATCCCACTTTTAACTGTTCTAAGTCAGCGTTCCAAAATAAATCTGAAATCTCCATTACACAAACACAACCATTCATTGTTTATTAATTTATAAACATAATATAATATTATCTATGAAACATCAAGTCGCAAATATATAGTTGCAATCTATCAGAAAATAATGAACAATGGAAAGGAAAACGTTTCGGATTTCGAAGAAGCGACAGAGGAGGAGAATATCATTGGTAACATTTAAAGATTACGAATACAAACGTCCAAATTTGGAAGAAGACAAAGTAAAGTTTAACGAAGCTTTAACAAAATTTAATCAGGCTTCTACTATGGAAGAGCAAAGTACAGCAATTGAGGAACTCAACAAGTTGCGCAATGACTTTTCAACGCAAGCTAACTTGGTGTACATTCGGGCATCGATTGATACAAACGATGATTATTATCAAAAAGAACGGGATTATTTTGATGAGATCAGCCCTGAAGTAGATGAACTTGTTACGGAATACTATAAAGCGCTTGTAGCCTCCCCATTCCGTGAAGAGCTAGAAAATAAATGGGGTAGTCAGTTATTTGATCTGGCCGATTTTCAAATTAAAGCATTTTCTTCTGAAGTTATTTCGCTTATGCAGAAGGAAAACAAACTAGCTTCCGATTATTCTAAGTTAGTAGCTTCAGCTCAAGTAGAATTTAACGGAGAAACTTTAACACTTGCACAGCTTGGACCTTACTCCGAATCGACGGACCGAGATGTACGCAAGAAAGCTACAGAAGCAAGATTCGGTTTCTTCCAAGAACATGAGGAAAAGTTTGATGATATTTACGATCAACTCGTAAAAGTTCGCCATGAGATTGCGACGAAATTAGGCTATAAAAACTTTGTGGAACTTGGATACGTACGTATGAATCGTATCGACTACAATGCAGAAATGGTGAAAAAGTTCCGTGATCAAGTGCGTGATTATATCGTTCCTTTAGCAAGTAAACTATATGAACGCCAAGCAAAACGAATTGGTGTTGATCAATTGAAGTTTTACGATGAATCACTGAATTTCTTAACAGGAAATGCTACACCTCAAGGTTCAGCCGAGTGGATCGTAGAAAATGGGAAGAAAATGTATGATGAGCTTTCACCTGAAACAGCTGAGTTTTTCCAATTTATGATTGATCGTGACTTGATGGATTTAGTTGCAAAGAAAGGAAAAGAATCTGGAGGGTATTGTACGTTTATCGATGACTACGAGTCTCCGTTCATCTTCTCCAACTTTAATGGAACTTCCGGTGATATCGACGTGTTAACACATGAAGCTGGTCACGCTTTCCAAGTATATACGAGCCGCAATATTGGAATTCCAGAATACATTTGGCCAACATATGAGTCTTGTGAAATTCACTCGATGAGTATGGAATTTTTCACATGGCCTTGGATGGAATTATTCTTTAAAGAGCAAACAGATAAATATAAATTTGCACATTTAAGCAGTGGACTTCTATTCTTGCCTTACGGAGTTGCGGTAGATGAATTCCAGCATGCTGTGTATGAAAATCCGGAAATGACTCCGGCTGAGCGAAAAGCTGCTTGGAAGAAAATTGAGGAAATTTATTTGCCACACCGCGATTATGATGGCAATAGTTATTTAGAAGCGGGTGCTTTCTGGCAACGTCAAGGACATATTTACGCTAGTCCGTTTTATTATATTGATTACACATTAGCACAAATTTGTGCCTTCCAATTTTGGAAACGTTCTAGAGAAGATCATGAAGCTGCATGGAAAGATTATCTGCACCTATGTCAATTAGGCGGTTCGAAATCTTTTACTAAATTAGTAGAAGAAGCGAATTTAATCTCCCCATTTGAGGAAGGCTGCGTGGAATCGGTTGTTGGCACAATTGAAACGTATTTAAATAGTGTGGATGACTCTGCATTATAAAAATTGATTAAGGGAGTTGTAAGTTTTGAATCCAGCTGGTTTTTGGGCTCGGTTTGCTGCAAATCTTTTAGATGGTCTAATTATCGGGTTACCTTTATCTTTTATTAGCTATCTGCTTTTTGGAAGTTGGGATGAAACTCCGATCACAAGTTTGGGAAATGTGTTATATACATTACTTGTTCCAGTTTTGTGGTATGGATATACGATAGGAAAGAAAGTGTTGGGCATCCGGATTGCCAAAGTAGATGGATCCAAACTTGGTTTCGGAACGATGCTTTTGCGCGTAGTTGTCGGAGGTCTCATATATGCATTCACGTTTGGAATTGCACTAATTGTCAGCGCATTTATGGTAGCAATCCGTGAAGATAAACGCGCAATTCATGATTTCATCGCCGGAACATATGTAACGTACGACCCACCGGAAAATATAGTAGAAGAAAAAGAACAGATTTGAAGCAAGGACTACCGAAAAGATAAACTTTCGGTAGCCTTTTTGTGTGGGATTCGGGTTTAGTCGGAAAAACCAGTCCCTTAGTCAGAATTGTAATTTACTGGATGAATTATTACAGGTGCCAGGCACCTGTAATACCTGGCACCAGTAACAATTCCGTAATTCGAAAGAATCTGTTAAAATTAGTGTATGCTTTTTAATTTGAAAGGGGATTTCATCACATGAAAGAAACATTAATCGAGCGTTTAACTCGTTATGCAAAAATAGACACGCAGTCCGATGCAGCAAGTACGACTTGCCCTTCAACAGAAGGTCAATGGGATTTGCTACATCTATTAGAGAAAGAGCTTGCAGAGATTGGTTTAGAAGAAATTACTTTAGATGAAAATGGTTATTTATTTGCTACGCTGCCTTCTAATACAGATAAAGATATACCAACAATTGGATTTTTAGCACATGTAGATACGGCAACCGATTATACTGGGAAAAATGTGAACCCGCAACGTATTGATAACTATGATGGGAAAGATATTTCCTTAAATGCATCGACTGTAATGGCTGTGAAAGATTTCCCTGAGCTTAAAAACTATGTCGGCCACACACTCCTTACTACTGATGGCACTACGCTATTAGGTGCCGATGATAAAGCCGGTATTGCAATCATTATGACGGCAATGGAATACTTCGTACAAAACCCAGATGTAAAACACGGAAAAATTCGTGTGGCATTTAATCCGGATGAAGAAATCGGTCGTGGACCACATAAATTTGACGTGGAAAAATTCGGTGCGAAATTTGCTTATACAATGGATGGCGGTCCGCTTGGTGAATTGCAATACGAAAGCTTCAACGCTGCGGGTGCACATGTTGTAACAAATGGTACAAGTGTGCATCCTGGTTCTGCAAAAGACAAAATGGTGAACTCGATTACAATCGCAACAAAGTTCCAATCGCATATGCCAGTAGATGCTGTTCCTGAAAAAACGGAAGGCTACGAAGGATTTATCCACTTAATGAATTTCAATGGCGACGTGGAAAAAGCAGAACTTAGCTATATTATCCGCGATCATGATCGTGAAAAATTTGAAGCGAAAAAGCAATTGTTCCTAGATACTGCGGAAAAAATCAAAGCAGAATACGGAGAAGGTGCTATTTCCGTTCAACTAGAAGACCAATACTACAATATGGGTGAAAAAATTACGCCTGTAAAGGAAATTGTAGATGTAGCAAGAGATGTGATGGTTGCACAAAATATCGAACCACTTATTATTCCAGTTCGTGGCGGTACAGATGGTTCTCAGCTTTCTTACATGGGGATGCCGACTCCTAACATATTTACTGGTGGCGAAAACTATCATGGCAAATATGAATACGTTTCGGTAGACGTTATGGAAAAATCTACAGAAGTTGTCAAAGGGATTATTCAAGCTTTTGAAGAACAAGCATAAGTAGGTGAATTCATGCGGGAAATACTACTAGGGGTTCTTGCCTCATTGTTTTTTGCGGTAACATTCATTCTTAATCGTTCGATGGAAGTATCCGGAGGAAGCTGGCTTTGGAGCTCTTCCCTCCGCTTCTTTTTCATGCTACCTTTTCTATTTATCATTGTTTCTTATCGAAAAGGGTTAGCCAATATGTTTCATGAACTAAGATTTGCTCATGCTCCGTGGCTTATATGGAGTTTTGTAGGTTTTGTCTTGTTTTACGCACCACTTACATTTGCAGCCGCATATGGACCAGGCTGGCTAATCTCAGGTATGTGGCAATTTACCATTGTTGCCGGCGTATTACTTGCACCATTTTTTTCAGTAAAAATAAAAGATCGCACTATTAAACAAAAAATTCCAGTCATTTCTCTATTAATCTCATTGGTCATTTTAATAGGCATTATTCTTATTCAAATTCCAAATACAAATTCTCTTTCAATGAGTGCTGTTTTTCTAGGGATATTACCTGTAATAGTAGCTGCATTTGCCTATCCACTAGGCAACCGGAAAATGATGGAGCATTTAGATGGTAAACTGGATACATTTCAACGCGTGCTTGGGATGACAATTGCCTCGCTTCCTGCTTGGATTATTCTAGTAGTGTTTGCCCTATTTACAGTTGGGCTTCCTTCTATGAGTCAAGTCGTACAATCATTAATAGTGGCAGTTAGTTCTGGCGTTATCGCCACTACGCTGTTTTTCATGGCAACGGATCGTGTGCGAAATCACCAAGGAAAGCTTGCCGCTGTAGAAGCAACTCAATCGACGGAAATACTATTTGTTATTGCCGGAGAAATGATTATTCTCCATATTCCATTGCCTACACCAATCGCTTTAATCGGACTTGGCATTATTATTTTAGGAATGTTTTTACACAGCTATTATACGAAGGTTTTAAATACGAGGGCGGCAGTATTAACTTCAAAAGATACAAAAAAAGTACACGGTTATGAATGATCTTCTTCATAACCGTGTACTTTTTTATACCACATATCCTTCAAGTGCTTTTTCTACACTATTTACAAAATCGTCCCCTGCCCCCCAGTCAAAGCGAAAAATAGCACCTGACCCTGCTCCTGATGAAGCGGCATGTACTTTTGTTTTGTCTTCTAAATTATCAATCGTAATAGTCAGTGAAGCCCGATTGCTTGTACGCATATAATACTTCTCTAGTACGCATACCACCACTTGCTGGTCGCCTACTACTCGCTCGTACACATCTATAATCGTGCCTGTAATACTCCCTTGCACAATATGTTGTTGCAAAATATCTAGCGCAGCTTTCGGTGTCAACGAAACGTAAAAGTCGCGTATATCCATTCGAATCCCCCATTTCCTCTTATACTTATTTTTACGTTTGAAAGAGAAAATAGTTTCTAAGAATAGAAGGAAACAAAAAATGTTCCGTAGAGACTTTTTCTCTAGGAACATTCTTTATTTTACGCTTCTTCAAACATTGATGCTTTACTTACTGCCTTAGTAATGGCGCCTACAACCTATTTATTAAACGAATTTGGAATAAAATAATGCTCCTCAATAAGTGATACAATTTCACGTACTGCTACTAGTTATTTTATTCGCAAAAATAACGAATATTGTTATTTTTATAAAATATTTTCCATTTTTGTAACAAAAAATTTCTTATGATTCTTTTAACGCTGGTTGATATAAAGTCGAAACTCCTGTTTGAATAGCTGCTTCACTTACCGCTTTCGCAACGGCATCTACAACCTGTTCATTAAATGCATCTGGAATAATATAATTCTCTCTAATTTCATGCTCCTCGATTAGAGAGGCAATCGCATGAACTGCTGCAAGTTTCATTTCTTCATTGATATCAGTTGCTCTTACATCAAGTGCCCCTCTAAAAATACCAGGGAATGCTAGCACATTATTTACTTGGTTTGGATGATCAGAGCGACCAGTTGCAATAACCCTTACTCCCCATTCTTTTGCCAAGTCATAAGATACTTCCGGATTTGGATTCGCCAAGGCAAAAATGATTGGGTCATTATTCATCGAATCAATCATATCTTTCGTTAAAAGATTGGCTACAGAAACGCCAATAAATACGTCTGCACCTTCCATTGCATCTTGTAAATTCCCTTTTAATCCAAATGGATTTGTTGTACTAGCGATGGACTCCTTAACGGAATTCATGCCTTCTTCGCGTCCTTCATAAATAATTCCTGTAGAATCGCACATAATAATATTCGTATACCCTAATTGCTGTAGGATGCGTAAAATAGCCATTCCTGCAGCACCTGCGCCATTAATCACTACTTTTAGTGCTGGTATGTGCTTATTCACGAGCTTCACTGCATTTTGAAGCCCAGCTCCTACTACTATTGCCGTTCCATGCTGGTCATCGTGAAAAACTGGGATATTTAGCTCTGCGCGAAGACGATCTTCTATTTCGAAGCAACGTGGTGCAGAAATATCTTCTAAATTTATCGCACCAAATGTTGGGCTTATGGCTTTTACAATTTGAACAATTTCATCAACATTTTTAGTATCTAGACAAATTGGAAAGGCATCAACATTCGCAAATCTTTTCAAAAGAATTGCTTTTCCTTCCATAACCGGTAAAGAAGCTTCCGGCCCAATATCCCCTAGCCCTAAAACAGCTGTGCCATCAGTTACAACCCCGACTAAATTGCCTTTTGCGGTGTATTCATAAATAGCGGAGGGGTCATTTTTTATTTCTATACAAGGTTCTGCTACCCCTGGGGAATAGGCTAAACTTAAATCCTCCATACTACCCATTGGGACCTTAGCTACTAACTCTAGCTTTCCTCTACTCTCTCGGTGCAAGTTCAACGCACGTGTTCTCAAATCCATCTTCTCACTCACCTATCCTTTAGATTTTCAAAATGCTCCCCTTTTATAATGAAAACCGGATACGCACATCCGATTAACTCTATATTCTGAAAATTATAGAGGGTGTATATTTTAAAGTCAACGCTAAAGTCTTAGTGAAGTTCTTCACATATATTTTCCTATGTTTATATTTATATGTAAAATTATTCAAAAATAATTATCTTTAATAAAAAATTATTTTATTTATGGGATGTTCGCAAGAAAGGGATAATGTGTCTTAGTGAAGTAACCACTAGCCTTCGCGCTTGCCGCACCTTGCATGAGCCAACTCGTGTTGCATACGAGTGGGCCTCATGACTGCGGCTCATGCGGCTTAGGCAGCGCTACGGCAACAATATCCACTCAATTTATTCGGAGAAGATTGTTCAATAAAAACTACGTCAAATTCCTGGTCGTCTCAATTCAAGAAAACTTTCTATTTTAAGAATTGGTTGCTTTCATCAGCAATTTAGTTGCTTTCATGCTGATTTGATTGCTCTCGGAATAGAATTGGTTGCTTTCAATGACCGAATGGTTGCCCTAAGCCATTTACTGGATAAAAATATTCGAAAAACCAGTATAAAACTCTGTTTTTAGCTAGTCGATACTTAATAAGTCAGCAATTTCCATTGATTTTCGCTGCAGGCGTCGACTCCTACCGGAGGCCAACAGGACGTTGGTCACGAAGGCCTTGCCACATGATGTGGCGCTCTTAGCCTTTGTTCCTCTACCAGAGCAAAATGAGACTTCACAACGTCCGCCTAAGCGGCGGTGAAGGCTCATCGCTTACCCCGTGGAAAGCGTCCGCCCTGTAGCGGAAATCCCAGCGGACACTTCATTCAACTCTTTACGATGCTTTTTCCCCACAATGCGCTTTTTAACTTTTTTATTTCTTAAAACAAAAAAATCGGCAACCAGTTTTTGGTTACCGATGCGCATGAATGCACTATCTTAACATTGAGGGGGGTTAAGTGTGCGAGAGCCAGCTACAATTTTGGAGAAAAGTCGCTGGGAAGAATCTTCCTCACTAAGAGTAATTCTTTATATGGTAATGATAATCATTTTCATTTAAAAAGTCAACAGTTTTGATAAAATTCTGTATAATATGTATATGACTACTTTATCGAATGATCAAATCAGACAACTAAATAATTATAGTGTGTATTTGGAACCTGTTGGAACACCGCTATTCCATGCTAAAAACGTAGAAAGCTCACTTTCCATGATTAAGTTAATCTCCGGTGCTCCAACCGATCCTATTGCTGCTTCATTTTTCATGCGAAGAGTTGGTATGTTTATTTCCATGCAGTTTTATATGATGACGATGTATGATGAAATTTGGGATGGACCACTAGAAGATTTATCATTTTTCACAACGGTCGAGTATGGAAATAAAACAATAAGCACATATATACGAGAAAAGCATTTTCGCGAAACGAGAGCAAATCGTGCCGAAGATGTGCAACTTATTTGGGAGCGACAGTGCTATCCCATTATTCAACAATTGCGCGCGACATGCAGCGTCTCCCCTCTTACTCTATGGGAAAACGTCTTTGGCTATTTACTTTGGCATTACTACGTTTTTTTCGATAATGAAGCAATTGCAGACCGGGCAAAACAAGATTGGGCGAGTATGCAAGATGAATCCATTTGGACTGCATTTACTTCTAAATCTTTTTTATCCAATTATTTGAAAGGGAAAAGTCCAGCACAATTGATCAATAGTCCAGTTCGTACGACTTGTTGTTTTTCTAAGGATGTCCCAGGGCTACAAAAATGTGGATTTTGTCCACTTACTTCCTAAAATGAATATGCATGATTGCTCTTTCTCTGGATATAACTATTAATGGTTCTAATGAGAAAGGAGTGTATGTGAATGGCAATGAATATTGATGACCGTCTCGATGCTAAGCTAAGTAGTATTAACGAGGAAGAAAAAGAAGAAATCCTAAAAAATTTCAACACTTTTAAATCGTATTTAGCAAGTAAAGTTGCTGCTGGTGAAAAGCTCGGTTTAAGTGAAGAAGCACTAGCTAAAGCTACAGAAAAAGTAGCAGGTTACCTCGCAAAACATGAAGAACCTCGTAACCGCGAAGAGCATCTGCTACAACAACTGTGGAAAAGTGGAGACAAGGAGCAACAGCACGCTCTTAGTCATATGCTTTTAAACCTTGTGAAAAATGAAGGATAAAATACGAAAAGAGACACAAGGACGCTTTCTGGATAATCCTGATGGCGTACGCACGACAAAAGAAAGCCTCTTTGACATGCACGAAGATATGCAAACAGTAGATCCTATTCCAGTGGAAGAACTCAACATACAAGTGCAAGACGAGGCATTCCACCACCACACCAAAAATCGTTCTTTAAGTGAAGAACGATACCCCTAAACGTCAACAACTTGCCTGACTCCTCTCAGGCAAGTTTTTTTATATTAGTTTTGCCGCAACTAAGCGATTTCTTATAAGAATCCCTATAATCGCAGCTATAATTGCTTTTGCTAAATCCGGTACAATAAAGGGAATCATGCCTCCTTTGAATGCCCCATTCCACGGAAGGTCGGCAGCTACTTTCAACCAAATGGAACCGAGAGTTAAAATGATGATTACGGCAATCATATTCGCGATAATTGCTTGTACTTTTGTATGTCCGAAATTCTCTAAATACCACCCAATAAACAATGTAGCGGGAATAATCGCTACAATATAGCCGCCAGTTGGACCTAATACAATTCCAAATCCACCTTTCATCCCCGCAAACACAGGAATACCAATGACCCCCATCAATACATATACAGCTACAGCAATGCTACCATATTTCGCCCCCAAAATGGTTGCCGTTAACATCACAGCTATCGTCATCAACGTAAATGGAACTGGCGGAATATTAATCATTATTTGTGCCGAAACCGCTATAATTGCAGCGAATAATGCAGCGACAATCATCATTTTTAAATGTTCATTTCTCATATTATTTCCCCCTCTACAAATGAGTTAACTTCATTTTATTATATGTTAACTCATTTTAATCTTAATTAAAAAGTAGGTTCACGTCAATATAAAAAAACAGAGTTCTCATAAAAATGAGCACTCTGTTTTTACCATCTTTTACTAGCTGTTTCGATTGTTTCTAAGCGAACGATACCTTTTTGCATTGGAGATGGACAGGATTTGTTGTATTCGATTATTTTTTCATTCACCTTCGTTACACGGAATTGCAAACCATCCTTGTGTCCATTTGTATATTTTTCGGCTATATCTGTTAACTCATCCCGAATCGCATGCTGAAGCTTTAACCAATGTGGTTTAAAGCCTGCATCCTGCGCTATCTTTTGAAAATGTTGAAATATATCTCCCGAAAAATAATCATCTGGTAAAGGTTTTCCTTGCCCTTTTAGATTATCCATACCGCCCGTTTTTTCATAATTTTTTAGAATATCCCCGATTAAATCATTACTTGGTCTATTGAAATTATCATTATCCATTAGTAGAACCCTCATTTCATTGAATGAACATGTGGTGCTTTTCCAATAAAAACATGATCTCAACCTAGCTTTTAGATCATAGTACTTTTTTATTAAACAGACTCCGTTGCGGCGTCTTTAATTTCTCCTCGGTGTGCATAAATATTTTTCAATATCGCTTTTATTACTGCATAAGTCGGAACTCCTAAAATAATTCCCCATAATCCAGCAATATTACCCGCAGCTAAAATAATGGTTATGACGGTCAAGGGATGAATATCTAATGATTTCCCCATTACATTCGGTGTAATAAGATTACTTTCAATTTGCTGCGAAACGAGCATAATAATCGCTACATATATTGCCATCTTAGGCTCTTGTATGAATGCGATAATAATCGCTGGTACAAGCGCAATATAAGGCCCTAGAAATGGAATAACATTCATCATCATTCCAAATAATCCAAGCAACAATGCATATCGAAGCCCAATCGCATAATAACCAATGAATAGCATAACACCGACTAAAAAGCTGACAAATAATTGTCCTTGAATATAGGAACGCAATACATCGTCAATATCAGCTAATGTTTTGCGGATCCAAGTTTTCTTATCCCCTTTAAAGAAATTCGCTAAAAAAGGAGCAAACTTTTCATGATCTTTCAACATATACACTAGGAAAAACGGTACAAGGACGAATAAGAAAACTCCTTGGAACACACTTTGGATAAACTTGATCAATAAGGAACCAGCAGCAACTGCAATTGTATCAACTCTACCGGACACTTCTGTTATTGTTTTTTGAAGAAACTCAGGAAAACGCTCTTGGTCTTCAGTTATATACTTCGAAAACTGTTGCACTTCTGATATAATCTCTGGTGTATTTTTTACAAGTGCATTTACTTGTTTTGTTAGATGTGGACCAACTAGCGCATAAAAGCCCCACCCAACTAATCCAATTACAAGAAAAACGGACAGTATACTGGCCCATCTTGGAAATTTTATAGACTCTAACCATTTTAAAAGTGGTTTTGTTAAATAAAACAAAACTCCCCCTATCAATAATGGCATAAAGATCGTTTGTCCGATAATAACGAATGGCGAAAAAATACTTTTTACTTTCATAAATAGAAAAATGATTAATAATGTCAATAGTATTGCTACGCCTATTTGAAACCAACGCTTATTTGTCAACAACGTTCACATCCTTACTTTTTACTCATTAATAAAATATACGATTCCCTATCTTGGAAGTTTCACATTATTATGTATCTTACCATTTTTTCCTGTAAACTAATATTAAAATCTTGCCTTTGAAAGGATAAAACGAATGGAATATTACAAGGAACTTCGAAAATATGTCGGCCATCGTCCATTAATACTACCAGGCTCCGTTGTACTTATAATGAATGAGCATAATGAAGTATTGCTGCAAGAAAGAGAACCCGGAGTTTACGGATTACCTGGCGGGCTAATGGAGCTTGGTGAAAGCCTAGAAGATACCGCTCGTCGTGAAGTTTTAGAGGAAACGGGATTACATATTGGAGAACTAAAATTATGTCATGTATATTCGGGCCCAGACTATTATATGGAAAATCCTAATGGAGATATTTTTTATTCGGTAACAGCAGTTTATAAAACGGCGGGATATGAAGGAAGCCTTTCAGCAGACGGGATTGAATCGCTTAGTCTTCAATTTTTTCAACCGAGTAATTTACCAGTTGGGATTTTACCATCTTATCGTACATTTATTGAAAACGAGCTTGGAGTTTAGGTAACTCCAAGCTCGTTTATGCAATCGTCGTCGTTTCACGCTAAGTAAACTTTTTACTTTGAGAATTGGTTGCTTTCATTTGTAATTTGGTTGCTTTCGTGCAGATTTGATTGCTTTCGTAATAGAAATGGTTGCTTTCGATGTCTGATTGGTTGCTCTTAGCCATTTATTGACAAAAATTCCTAGGCATTATTTTATTTATGTGCAATATGCACTTTAAGTTGTTTGCCTTTAATCGTTGTGTTTCTCATTGTTTTTAAAACAAGTGAGCCTTTGCCATTTAGAATTTCTACATAAGTTACATTGTCTTGAATCGTGATGATACCAATGTCATCTGCAGACATGCCGTTTATTTTGGCAATGGTACCAACGAAATCTACTGCGCGAAGTTTTTTCTTCTTGCCACCATTGAAATATAATTTCGTGATATTGGCATTTAATTGTTCATTTTTCGATTTCTTCAATTCTGGTTGTTCTTGCATTTTCAAATCAAATGCAGCACGATTTTTCGCTACTTCTGCAGCAGATAATTCCGGACCAGTTGGAATTTCAAAACCAATAAAGCTTTCGATTTCTTTCACAAATTTATCTTCAAATGGTGTTGCAAGCATAATCGACTTTCCACTACGACCTGCTCGACCTGTTCGACCTGTTCTATGCACATAGCTTTCTTGCTCTAGTGGAACATCATAGTGAACAACGTGCGTGATATCTTCAATATCAATTCCACGCGCCGCAACATCGGTTGCGATTAAATAACGGAAATCACCTTTTCGAAAGTCATCCATTACTTCAAAACGGTCTTCCTGCATCATGCMACCATGGATTTTATCTGCTGTATATCCTTTTTCGTCTAATATATCTACAAGTTGCTCTACCCGTTCTTTTGTACGGCAAAAGATGATGCAACTATCAGGATTTTCGATAATCGTCAGTTTTTCAAGGAATGAAAGCTTAAGTTCCTCCTGTACAACATACTTTACATGCTCAATATCCGGGGCATTTTCTTCGGCAGCATCGATTTCAATGGAAACCGGTTGCTTCATATACTTACTACTTAACTTTTTAATCTCATCCGATAAAGTAGCTGAAAATAACATCGTCGTGCGTTTTGTCGGAAGTAGTTTAATGATTGAAGTGACTTGCTCTAAAAAGCCCATATTCAGCATTTCGTCTGCTTCATCAATTACTAGATATTCAATTTTTGATACATCTAATGTCCCTTTTTCGATATGATCTAGCACACGACCGGGGGTACCAACAACGATATGTGTTTTTTGTTTTAATGCAAGCTTCTGCTTGGCAAATGGTGATTTCCCGTATAGGGCAAGTCCTTTTATCCGCTTATAACGACCGATATTTGTGATATCTTCTTGAACTTGAACTGCTAATTCCCTAGTTGGCGTCAATACTAATGCTTGCGGTTTGTTTTCTTCCCACTCAACCAGCTCACATAGTGGCGTTGCAAACGCTGCTGTTTTTCCGCTACCTGTTTTCGATTTTACTAAAATGTCTTGTTTTTTTAGTGCAACAGGGATAACTTTCTGTTGAACTTCCGTCGGTTCTGTATAACCTAATTGTTCGATTGCCTGTAAAATCTTTTCGTCTAATTTTAGTTCGTTAAAATGCACTATGCATAATCTCCTCTTAATTTCCAATTTTAATAACGACTACGTCTGAATCCTCTACTGCTTTTAATGAATGTTTTTCGAGTGGATTCATATGAAGAATATGTCCTGTCGTTACTAGTTGTTCTACGCCATCTACTGTAAATAATACATTCCCTTTTCTTACAACAATTAAAACATTTTCTTTTGCATCATGCTCTTTTATTTCTTCTCCTGTTCGCAATTGAATATTCATCACCTGATGGTTATCAAATTGAACCATTTTCGACACATACTTGTCTTTTTCTTCAAGTAAATATGGTGTTTCGATTAAATTCATGAATATTCCTCCCTATAACTAATTCCTTAATACTATCCTAAACATTAATTTCTAAGAAATAAAAATTCCATTTCGTTATTCGCTCATTTTTTTTAAAGCTTACTACCAATTATATCTAATAATCCCTATCACGCATTTTAATAGTTTATTTATGTTATAATAGAAGTATCGCTATTTGCGTAAAAAAACTAGAATAGAGGCAGATACATGAGTTTCCAACGACAACCAAAGGAAGTTTCAGACTTCGTAGCAGCACGGAAAATTGATGAGAAGATCTCTTTTACTCGTAATGATTGTGAAGTACAAGGTACTATTTTCAAAATTTTAGAACACTCCGTTATTGTCGAAATATCGATGGAAGATGCGAAAAAGATCAATGTTCCTTCCAATTTAACAGTAGTGTCTCATAAAAACTATACAGTGGTATAACGGTTAATCTCTTCTAGGAAAGCCTTTCCGTATTTATCACGTTTATTTGCACCGACACCGTGCACCTCTAAAAATTGTTCTTCGGTTTGCGGACGCTTTACACACATATCTTGTAGTGTTTTGTCAGAAAAAATAACAAATGGTGGTACACCTGCTTCGTCCGCAAGTTTTTTCCGAAGTACTCTTAAACTTTCAAATAACGGATCACTTTTCGCAATTTGTTTTGTTATTGCTACTCCTTTACGCATTACCTGCCTTTTTCCAAGTAATACATCCTTCCCTTTATCCGATACATATATGGTCGGTAAACTGCCATGATTTACTAATAGAATTCCTTCTGAAATCATAAACTCCATTAAACCTGATACTTCTTTTAAAGACCGGTCTTTTAATATTCCGTAAGTAGACAACTTCGTAAAACCGAAATCTAACACTTTTTTATTTTGCGAACCTGTTAATACTTGAGCTGTAATMGTTTTGCCAAACTTTTGCCCCATTCGAACAACACAAGATAATACCATCTGTACTTCTTTTGTAACATCTTGAACTTCCCGTGAATCCGTACAGTTCGCACATCTACCGCAAGTCTCTCCATCAGGTTCTCCAAAATAGGTCACGATAAACTGCTGTAAACAATTTTCTGTATGACAGTAATCGACCATCCCTTGAAGCTTCTCTAACTCCCCTGGAATTCGTTCTCTGTCCAAAGCTTGATCGATTAAAAAGCGTTGGGTTTGCACGTCTTGAGATGCATATAACACAACACATTCACTTGGTAACCCATCTCGTCCAGCTCTTCCCGCTTCCTGGTAATAGCTTTCCATGTTTTTGGGCAACTGATAATGGATCACGTATCTGACATTCGATTTATCGATACCCATTCCAAATGCATTTGTTGCTACCATTACTTGCGCTTCATCGGTTAGAAAACGTTCCTGCTCTTTATTGCGAAACGCTTCAGGAAGCCCTGCGTGGTATTTCGCGGTGCGCACTCCAGCTTTGTTTAATAAATCATATAGCTGGTCCACTGTTTTCCGAGTTGCCGCATAAATAATGCCAACTTCTTGCGCATTCTTTTTAATAAAATCTTTCAGAAATTTATTTTTGTCTTGTCCAAGTACGACCGAGAAAGTTAAATTAGTACGGGCAAATCCCGTGATCACGGTGCTATCTTCTTCAATTTGAAGCAATCTACATATATCCGCACGAACTTCTGGAGTTGCTGTTGCTGTTGCTGCAAGTACAACAGGTTCTACTTCAAATATATCTTTAAGTCTATGGATAGCACGGTAGCTTGGTCTGAAATCATGCCCCCATTGAGAAATACAATGTGCTTCATCGACTGCGATTAATGGTACTTTGACACGTTTTAATTGGTTTAAAAAGCTTTGCGATTCTAATCGCTCGGGTGCTATATATAGTAAACGATATTGTCCGTTTTGCACTTCTTCCATCGTTTCTCTTACTTCTTCTGCAGTCAGTGTACTATTGATGTAAGTGGCTGCAATGCCGGCTTGCACTAAAGTGTCTACTTGATCTTTCATAAGGGAAATAAGTGGGGAAATGACAATCGTAGTTCCATCTAACATTAACGAGGGGATTTGATAACAAAGTGACTTCCCGCCTCCTGTAGGCATAACACAAAGACTTGAATGATTGTTTAGCACGTAGTTGATAATCGTTTCTTGTCCTTCTCGAAAGGAATCGTATCCAAAATAATTTTGTAATAATTGGCGTGCATTCTCGAGCATTCTCTTACCTCCTGTCTATTTAAGAAAAAAGGGAAACAGATTACTTTCTGCTTCCCTTTTTGTTTGTATGTTGCGGATTTGACTTCGGGTCAACTTTTTGGACATCAGGTTTTAGTAATATGTAGCCAAGTCCTCCTGACATTATACAAGCACCTATTGTAATAAGGACCTTATGGAGAATTGGTACGTCCGTATGATCTTTTAGAATCCATGTTGCTAGTACTGCTACTACGACCATAATCGGAATAACTACTTTCGACTTTTTCACAACGAACTTCCTTCCTCGTACATATGTATAGTATATTGTACCATAAGAATACTAGTGAAAAGGAGTGAAAGCCTATGGAATCTATTTCTTTTATATTTGCCATTATCGCCTTCGTATTTGCACTAAATTCTGCAAATAAATATAAAAAACTGGAGAAAAGAGTAAAGCAACTAGAAAACCATAATCCAAACGAAAAATTATGAGATAATAAAAGAAAAACGAACTTTAAGGATGACGATTATGCCAAAAGAAATAGATATAAAAATAAAAGATGCACTCGCACAAGACTTACAAAAAGGAGTTCCTATTTTACTAAAAGACGGGTTCAATGAAATAGATTCTTTACCTGAAGGAGCCATTCTAAAACTGCGCAACCCGGCTGGTAACTTTGTCGGAAAAGGCTATGTAGGAAAGCAAAATAAAGGAATGGGCTGGCTTCTGACGAAAAATGAAAACGAACCAATCGATACGCACTTTTTCCAAAAGAAAATTGCAGCTGCGATCAAACATCGTACGGATTATTTCAATAGTAGCGATACGACTGCTTTCCGTGTATTTAACGGAGAAGGCGATGGAATTGGCGGCTTAACGATAGATTATTTTGATGGGTTTTACTTATTAAGCTGGTATAGTGAAGGGATTTATTCGTTTAAAGAAATGATTTTAGCTGGTCTGGAAGCTTCCGTTACCTATAAGGGTATTTATGAGAAAAAACGCTTCGATACAAAAGGTCAGTATTTGGAAGATGATGATTTTGTTAAAGGGGAACGTGGGGAGTTTCCGCTAATCGTGAAAGAAAGCGGACAAAACTTTGCCATCTACTTGAACGATGGAGCAATGGTTGGCGTGTTTTTGGATCAACGCGACGTTCGTCAAAAGATTCGTGATGCTTATTCTAAAGGCAAAACAGTGCTGAATACATTTTCTTATACAGGTGCTTTCTCTATTTTTGCTGCTGCAGGGGGCGCGACGAAAACAACAAGTGTGGACCTAGCAAAACGGAGTCTTAGCAAAACTACCGAGCAGTTTGAAGTAAATGGGATCGATGCAAAGGAACAAGATATTATCGTAATGGACGTTTTCGATTATTTTAAATATGCCAAGCGAAAAGAATTGTCTTTTGACGTTGTTATTCTAGATCCACCAAGCTTTGCACGTTCGAAGAAATATACTTTTAGCTCTTCTAAGGATTACACGAGTTTATTGAAAGATGCTATTGCTATTACTGAAAAGAACGGTGTCATCGTAGCCTCTACAAACAACGCAACATTTGGGATGAAAAAATTTAAAACTTTTGTAGAAAAAGCTTTTAAAGACAGTAATCGGAAGTACACAATTGAGGAAGAGTTTTCGCTTCCTAGTGATTTTAGAACATCTCCACTTTTTAAAGAGGGGAATTATTTAAAGGTATTGTTTGTAAGAGCGAAATAACACAATTAATCGCCAATTAAATTATTAATCTAAAAACCCCTCCAGATTGTATAGCTAAATCAGGAGGGGTTTTACTATTTCCCATTCATTTACGCTTCATATAGTAGTAGCATGGTAAACTTAATATCTATTACACTGAAAATATAGAAAAGTATGAGATAAGCATTTAAAAATCGTCACTCGATTCTACCATTAGAACATAATGGAATCGAAGTTAAAAGGAGATTGTGAAAAATTGGGAGAGTATATTGAATCTGTCGATTATAAGAAAATTTGTGATGAATTATACGATGGGATTTATATTGCCGACGAGAAAGGAAAGACTCTATATGTCAACAAGTCCTATAGCAGAATTACTGGATTGTCACCAGACCTTGTCTTAGGTAAGTATGTAAGTGACCTAATGAAAGAAGGTTTATACAAAAATGCTATAACACCAGACATTATTAAAACAAAAAAACCAATTAATGCAATGGCAGAAATTCGTACAGGGGTAAAAGTATTACTCTCTGGATCACCTATTTTGGATCAGGACGGCAATATAAAAAAAGTCGTCGTTATTAACCGGGATATGTCAGATCTTTTGGATATGCAAAAGAAACTGGTCGCATCACAAAATGAAATTGAACATCTAAGGAATTTACAAATAACGAATAAGTTAATAGGAAAAAGCGAAGAAATCCAGCCTATTATTCAAATGGTTCATCAAGTAGCCAATTTGGATGTAACTGTTCTTATAACAGGAGAAACAGGAGTAGGCAAAGAAGTGATAGGAAATGAAATTTATATAAATAGCGATAGACATGACAAACCTTTTATAAAAGTAAATTGTGCAGCAATACCGGCAAATCTACTAGAGGCAGAATTATTTGGATACGAAGCCGGATCCTTCACTGGAGCATCTAGTAAAGGGAAAATCGGTATGTTCGAATTGGCAAATAAGGGAACATTGCTGTTAGATGAAGTTGGGGAAATGCCCCTTGAATTACAATCAAAACTTTTAAGAATTATCCAAGAAAAAGAGGTCACCCGCGTTGGTGGAACGAAACCGATTAAACTCGATGTTCGAATTCTTGCTGCAACCAATTGTGATTTATATGAACTAGTGAAAAAAGGAAAATTCAGGGAAGACTTATATTACAGGTTAAATGTATTTCCTATCCATATCCCTCCCCTTCGAAATCGATTTTCAGATATTGAATTATTAACGAAACATTATTTAGGCATATATAACACGAAGTATGGAAAACAAGTAGGTTTCAATCCTGAAGTGTATGAGGTTTTCAAAACGTATACATGGCCCGGAAACATAAGGGAATTACAAAACGTGGTGGAGCGATTAGTTATTACCTCAGATAAATATAAAAAAATCAATATGGAATTAGCCAGAAAAATATTAAATATGGAACCGGAGAATACAGAAACACTAACTAGTGAGCTAAGTCTTAAAGAAATTGTAGAAAAAGTAGAAAGGAAGATAATAGAGAATGCACTAAAAGATTATGGCAGTACAAGAAAAGCAGCGGCCGTTTTAAAAATTAGCCAGTCATCTGTAGTAAAAAAGGCAAAAAAATTAGGAATTCATATAGGTGATTAGAAAAGGAATCAAAACTGATTCCTTTTTTAATCGCCTATGAATATCAAAAATGGACAGATAACTATAATCTCCATTTAAAAGTGATGAATTATTTCATCACTCCATTTTAATCAAGGAAGGAAAGTCTTTGATATTGCGTTTTTTATAGTTGGCACACAAATTGCATTATATAAAGCGAGTAACCAATTATATAGAAATCGAGGGGAAAACCGATGGAAAAACTAATCATTACAGTAGCGCCGACAGGATCACAAACTACTAGGGAGCATACACCGTATTTACCATTATCGCCAAAAGAAATTGCAGATTCTGTTTATGAATCATGGAAAGAAGGTGCAGCCATTGCCCATATTCACGTCAGAGACTACAAAGGAGACAACACACTTGATTTAGACACGTATAAAGAAGTAATTGATCGAGTTCAGGATAAATGCGATATTATTTTAAACTTAACAACTGCCGGAGGATTAGTGAATGATGAGGAAGCGAGATTAAAAGTTTGCGAATTAAACCCAGAAATGGCTACTTTCGATGCAGGTACGATGAACTTTGGCCAAGAAATTTTTCACAACACACCTTTCTTTTTAGAAGAATTGGCAGCGGTTACAAAAGAACGCCAAATAAAACCGGAAATTGAGATTTTTGATATCGGAATGATAGATAATGCTTTAAGAATTGCGAAAAAGGGCTTATTGGAAGAACCATTCCATTTTCAATTTGTATTAGGAGTCCAAGGTGGGATGCCAGCAACTCCTAAAAATTTAATGTTTTTAGTTGATAGCATTCCAAAGGGTTCCACATGGTCTGCAATAGGGGCTAGTAAAGATCAGCTAACCATTAATACGATGAGTATACTTCTAGGTGGTCATGTTCGAGTAGGAATGGAAGACAGTGTGTACTACCGAAAAGGAGAGTTAGCTACAACTAATGCTCAATTTGTAAAAAGAATTGTAGGGTTGGCTGGTACTCTTGGAAGAGAAATTGCTACACCAGATGAGGCAAGAAAAATTTTACAACTATCAAAAAATCTAATCAAGGGGTGACTATTTATGAAAATAGGCGTATTAGGAGTAGGTTCACTTGGGACAATTATTGGTGCGTTGATCACTAAAGGAGGATATGATGTTGATTTAATTGATATTAACCAGCAAAACGTAGACGGACTAAATCAAAATGGGGCAAAAATAACAGGCTTTTTAGAAGAGACAATTCCTGTAAAAGCTAAACATCCAAATGATTTAACTGGAAAATATGATGTGATATTCCTTCTTACAAAGCAAGTCTTTACTAAAGATTCACTGGAATCCATTCTTCCTTTTTTAAATGACAATAGTATAGTGTGTACCTTGCAAAACGGTATACCTGAAGAAAATGTTGCCGCCATTGTTGGAAAGGAAAGAACCATTGGTGGGGTAGTCGGCTTCGGGGCCACTTGGATTGGACCCGGGATATCCGAGCTGACAACTGAGCTAGAAGTAGTAAGAAAATACGCTTTTGATATTGGGGAACTTAGTGGAGAAATCACCGAAAGATTAAAGACAATCAAAGATATTTTAGAATCAGTCGGCTATTGTCAAATGGTTACTAATATTAATGGAATGAAATGGTCTAAGCTGTTAATGAATGCCACCTTTAGTGGAATGTCTGCAGCATTAGGGTGCACATTCGGAGATGTATTAAATGATCAAGGTGCTATGGGAAGTTTGGCAAACATCGCCGATGAAACGATTAAAGTAGCTCGAGCGAATAATGTCCAACTAGTAGAAATGCAAGGGAAAGACTTTGAGTTTTTAGAGCTGGAAAAACAAGAAGACATCCCTAAAAAAATGGCATTTTACGAAGAAGTGTGGGGACCTCATGCGAGCCTTAAAGCTAGTATGTTACAAGATTTAGAGAAAGGTCGTAAAACAGAAATTGATTTTATTAATGGTCATGTTTCGAAAAAAGGAAGAGAGAAAAATATCCTTACTCCTTACAATGATTTGGTCTGTGCACTTGTAAAAAAATCAGAAGAAACAAAAGATCTGCCAGTTTTTGCAGAAAATATGAATGAATTTAACTTAGTGAGCGATGAGCGAAAAGCACTCAATTGAAAGAATAAAATGTAGGAAAGGGCGGGAATAAACCCGCTCTTTCAAGCAAGTTATATGAAAAGGACGGTGTAACCAATGTTTATCGAAGTTATTGCTATTCTCATCTCATTAGGATTACTTATATTTTTAGCCTATCGTGGTTTTCCAGTTATCGTCATCGCTCCTATCGTCACATTATTAGCAGTTGCCCTTTCCGGTATGGCTTTATTACCTAGCTATACAGAAGTATATATGCCGAATTTGGCAAACTATATTAAAACATGGTTCCCTATTTTTATTTTAGGTGCGGTGTTCGGAAAACTAATGGAGTTAAATGGGGGTACAGCATCTATTGCCAAAAAGATTATGGAGCTCGTTGGCATAAAAAGGGCCCTTCTTGCAACAATACTCGCTTGTTCTATTTTGACTTATGGAGGAGTTTCCCTCTTTGTTGTGGTTTTCGCGGTATATCCATTTGCGGCAGCAATCTTTCGCGAGGCCGATATACCTAAGAGATTTATACCCGCGGTTATTGTCTTAGGCGGTTGTACATATACAATGGACGCCTTTCCAGGCACACCACAAATCCAAAATATTATCCCAACAAACTATTTCGGAACGGATGCTTATGCCGCTCCTATCACAGGACTTGTTGCAGGGTTAGTTATCTTCTCACTAGGTTATCTTTGGCTATCAAAAAGAGTGAAGAAAGCAAATTTAACTGGGGAAGGTTATGGAGAGGGTCACACGAACGAACCTATTACCAATCCAGATGAAAAAGTAGTGAACTTTTGGTTAGCTATTATTCCTTTAGTTGTTGTAGTAGTTCTAAACTTTGTATTTACCAAAACGAAATTAGCAGTAAGTCACTGGTATGCTCCTGAATTATTAGAACAAACTTTTAATGTTCAAAACTTAAGTAGTTTAACCTCCACATGGGCATTAATTGTAGCACTGGTATTTGGAATTATTGCTGCGTTACTCATAAATGTAAGGTCATTTACGGCGTCAAAGCTTTCCTCCGGGCTCACTATAGCAGCAAGTGGTTCATTACTAGCTGTATTTAATGTAGCGGCGGAAGTAGGTTTTGGAAATGTCGTTAAAACACTACCTGGATTTGAAGTAATTAGGAATGCGATTACAGGTATTTCTTCTCACCCATTGATATCCGAGTCTATTGCTGTTAACGTGCTAGCCGGCGTTGTTGGATCCTCATCTGGTGGGATGTCAATTGCCCTTGAAGTAATGGGGCAACATTATTTGGACTTAGCAAATTCCATGGGGATTGACCCAGAATTTCTTCATAGGGTTGCCTCCATGTCAGCAGGTGGCTTAGACTCACTGCCACATAGTGGTGCAACAATTACTATCCTTGCTATTTGCGGTCTTACTCATCGCCAATCATATGGAGATATTTTCGCTATTACGATTATGAAAGCACTTGTAGCGTTTGGCACTGCTGTAATACTTTCTTTCATTGTTTAATTTGATAGATTACAAACAGAAAGGGCTATCCTTAAAGTCATCACTAACGACTTTTAAGGGTTAGCCCTTTTTCTATTTTCTATATATCATCCACGTTGTACAATAGTTGCGACTCCTTGGCCACCGCCTATACATAAAGTTGCTAGTCCAGTTTTAACGTCACGCTTTGCCTTTTGTTTTGACATGACAACAACTGCTGCAGCCCCATCATTAATACCGGATGCATTGCTGTAACGGAACCGTCCTTTTTATAATCTTCTATTTATGAAATTAACAATTTTATTAAACTATGTGAAAAGTAATATACCTGCAATGGCTACTATATTTCCGACGATAAATAATAGAACAGAGAAGCCAATCAAATCCCGTAAATCGATTTTAACGATAGCAATTAGAGGTAGTGCCCAGAATGGACATACGATATTCCAAATACTTTCTCCCCAAGCAACACCCATTGCGACTTTCCAAGACTCCACACCTAAAGCTTCAGCTGCAGGTAACATAAATGGCGCTTGCACAGCCCAATGCCCCCCAGCAGAAGGAACAAATATACTAATAACTAAAGAAGAGAAATAACTAAATAACTCGAATGTTTCATACGTAGCGAAGCTTAATATCCAATCTGAAATAAGCATGACGAGTCCGCTTTCATCCATAATCCCCATAATCCCCGCATAAAAAGGAAACTGCAGGATAATGCCGGCAGCGGATGATGTCCCGGCAGTAATGGCATTCGAATAATTAATAAGGGATCCATGCGCTAAAATTCCTAAAACAATAAAAATAAGGATGACAGTATTAATATTTAAGTTAAAGCCGTTGTTGTAAAAGTAATATAATAGATATCCTAAACCAACTAGCCCTAGCGATAATCCAATAATTCTACTTTTATCAAGTCGTTCCGCTAACGTAAGACTGGATGCATCAACCTTTTCAGGCTCCTTTAATTCGTCTTCAAATAAAGAAGTATCTACAAGCACTTCTTGTCCTTTCTTCGGTGTCATTAATACACATAAAAGTGGAATTAAAATAACTAATGAAATAGTAATAAATAATGCTTGTGGCGCAAAAATTGTTTCTGTTAATGGAATTAATCCCATTTGTTCTTCCGCAAAATGTCCAGCCGTATTAATAAGAAGAGGGACAGATGCTGATAAACCACCGTGAGTAATAATAATACCTGAGAATGCAGCTGTTACTAAGAGACGGAAATCCACGTCTTTATGATGACGAGCAGCTTCCTTTGCTAAAAAACCGCCCGCAATCAAGCCAAGACCCCAGTTCAAATAGTACAAACCCATGGATGCTAAAGCGACAAATAATACTGTTTGCTTCGGCGTTCGAGGTATCTTTACAAGCTTTGCTAACAATTTTTTTACGACCTGTGAGGATGCTAAAGCATAGCCCGTTATAAGAATTAAACTCATTTGCATCGCAAATGGTAATAGTGAAAATAAACCGCCACCCCAATCGACGACTAGATCGGTCGGTGCTGTTTTCGTAAAAGCTAATGCTAAAACTGCTACTACTAGCGTAATGAGCCAGGCTAGCGTAAACGGATTCGGTAAATAGTTACGCATCACTTTTACGAAAAACAACAATGATTTGTTGATCATGACAAGTCCCCCTTGTTTACTGCTACATATAACTTTGTGACGCTTTTAATTGATGAATGAGTCTTTTATTAAACTGTTTTTTAATCTCTGCACTTTGCTTTTCATCATACTCAAAAAATCCTTTTCCTGTTTTAACCCCTAACTCCCCATCAGATACTTTAGTTCTTAATAGTTCATTGGATTGTTGACGATTGTCCATCACCTTTAACAGATTATCCCCGACTGTACACCAAATATCGAGTCCACCCATATCAGCGATTTCCAGCTGACCGGCGGTGGCATAACGGAAAGCCGGTCCGAATTTCAGCGCACGATCCACATCCTCGTAAGAAGCGATACCTTGCTCAATTATCGAAAATACTTCCCGTGCGATACCTTGCTGAATTCGATTTGCTACTAGACCTGGCACATCCTTTAATACTTTAATACATTGCTTGTTAATCGATTGATAAAGCTTGTCGACTTCTTCATAAATATGGAGTGGCATATTACCAAAGAAGGATAGTTCGACAATTGGCATAATATGAGCCGGATTATACCAATGATTGATCATCATACGTTGTTTACGCCCCTCACTCACGAGTGCCATCATACTTGCCAAATCCAAGCTAGATGTATTGCTTGCTAAAATTGTATGATTGGGACAATAAGCATCTAATTGTTTAAAAAGGTTTTGTTTTAGCTCTATAATTTCGGGTGCCGCTTCAATTACATAATCGCATTGTGAAACAGCTTCACGTAAGTCATTAAAATACTTAATGTTCTGGAGTACTTTTACAACTGTAGATTCTTCGATCACTTTTTCATCACTTAATAAACGAAGCTCTCGTTCTATATCCTTCGCTACACTGTATACTCGTACCTCGTCTACATCGTATAGATGAATTTCGTAACCACCGATTGCAAAACTCATTGCAATACTATGTCCCATCGTTCCAGCACCGATAACACCAATAGTCTTAATCATTTCCACGCACTCTCCCCTTATTTTAATCCTAAAATTTGGCGTGCTTCTGTAGGTGACGCTACTTCTTTATTTAATTCATGGATAATACGAACGGCTCTTTCCACAAATTCTGCATTCGATTTTGCAATTCTCCCTTTTGCATAATAAATATTATCTTCCATCCCAACTCGAATATGGCCACCCAGTGCTAATGTCGTATAGAGAATCGGTAAATGACCTTGCCCAATTCCAAAAGCGGACCATGTACTGTTTTCAGGGAGCAAACTCTTTAAATAAACAAGGTTTTCAACAGTGGCTGCTGTACCACCCGGTGCACCAAGAACAAATTGATAATGTGTTGGTTCTGCGACCAATCCTTTTTTCACATAATAAAGTGCGTTGTATAGCATACCTGCATCAAAAACTTCAATTTCTGGTTTCACATTGTTATCTAGCATCACTTGTCCAAGCTTTTCCAAAAAAGTAGGCGTGTTTAAGAAAAGCGTTTTGTGCATCCAATTCATGCTACCTGCGTCAAATGATGCCATCTCAGGTTTTAGTTCGATTAAATGGGTCATACGCGTTTCATCCGTCGCATTCAAATCACCTGAAGTTGTTAAATTTAAGATAATGTCACATTCTCGTCCACGGACAAGCTCCACCGTTTCTTTAAACCTTTCTTTATCCATCGTACCGTTACCTTCTTCATCAATCATATGTAGATGCGCGACTGCAGCTCCTGCTTTCCACACTTTAATTACATCATCTGCGATTTCTTGTGGTGTCAAAGGAATATTTGGATTTTTATCCTTCGCAGGAAATGCACCTGTCAACGCTGCTGTAATAATTACTTTATTTTTCATTCATACCACTCCTTCTTTTTATTACTAATCTTTATTGCAAGATGCATGCCATGTAGTAAATGGCTTAGAATAAGCATTGATCAATAAAAAAAAAGAAAAAATGATGAAAATTATCATCACCTTTTCCTTCATTTCTATTAAAACATCCTATTGTATACCTATTTTCTCGATGACATTATTCATCACATCCGATGATTTATATCATCTATATAACTAATTCCTAGCTTCTTTACCTTTTTTACGACAGTTGATTGGTCTATTTTTAATTTTTTTGCTGCATTCCGTGTACTTTTTGTTTCTTTTAATACATTAATCAAGATTTCTCTCTCTACTTGTTCAAGCATTTCTTTTAAACCAATTTCATCTCCAACTAAGTTTTCCGTAGTGACATTTGGATAAATGACGTTGTTAATTTGTGTTTTATTAATGGTCACTCCAGCTTCTGATATAATAATTAATCGCTCAATAATATTCTTTAACTCTCTTATATTGCCGGGCCACTTATATTCTTCTAATACCTGATAACCGCTATAATCAATCGAAACATTTTTACCATACTTTTTATTATATTTGTTCATAAAGAAATTGATTAATACCGAGATATCCCTTTTACGCTTTCTTAACGGTAAAATATGAATCGGCACGATGTTTAAACGATAATAAAGGTCCTCTCTAAACTTTCCTTGCCGACAAAGCTCTAATAAATTGCTATTCGTCGCCGCTAAAACTCGTACATCAAGTTTCTGTACTGTCGTGCTTCCTACTGATATGATTTCTTTTTGCTGAATGACCCGTAATAGTTTCGCCTGCAAATCTAGTGGAATTTCTCCAATTTCGTCTAAAAAAATTGTGCCATTATTAGCAATTTCAAATAAACCAGGTTTATCTTTTATCGCACCAGAAAACGCACCTTTCCTATATCCAAATAGCTCTGATTCCATTAAATGCGCTGGTATGGCTGCACAGTTAACTTTCACGAAGGGCTTATCGTTACGTGTGCTCTTTAAATATACTTCGTTGGCAATGACTTCCTTTCCAACCCCACTTTCCCCTGTTATTAAGACTGTCACATCTAAAGGAGCAACCTTTTGACTCATGTCAATAACTTGCTGAATTTCCTCACTATTGCCAATAATACTCGAATGAATATACCGCTTTTTTAAATGTTCTATTTCATTTACTTTTTCTAAGTTTTTTTGTTCAACTGTTGCCATTTTCTTTTCTGTAATCTCGAGCTGATTTTTCATCGACCATAAATCAGACAAATCCCGATCGATAACGACCACTGATTTAATATCCATATTTTCATCAAATATCGGTTTACCTGTAATAAGCATATCAACCCCATCTGCTGCTTTACCAATTGAATTCACTTGCTTTTTATATTTCAACACCTTTGGGGTAACTGCATTTTGATATACCCCTTTTTCTAATAACTCATCTACATATTGGTCAATAACATCTTCTCGCTTTAGTCCCGTCATCTGTAAATAAGCATCATTCACATACAATGTTTTTCCTTCTGCATTTGCTATATAGATTCCATCATATAAATTATCTAATGCTTCTTGATATAACAAGTGATCATAGTTGTTGATTATTGTGTAAAGTCCATCTAACAATAGTTGTTTTTCTTCTTCGCTACCTTTCGTCAACTTGTCATCTATTAATTGCCTAATATTCTCTTTCATTGTTGTCATCCATATTTCCCCCTTAGTAAAAAGAACTAATCATTTGAGTATTTATCGACATATTTGTTATTACATCATCCATCTATTGGATACATGAATCCCTATCTTTATGTCGTTTATTTAATTATACCGATGTTTGGAATATTTCAAAAATACACCTTAAATAATTACCTAATATTTCAACTTAATTTTTGACCCCTTTTAGCCACTCATTCGTATTAAGTAGTAGGGAGGTGCAGTTGTTGAATGATTATGAGCTAGCGAATATATATAAGCAATTTAGCCCGTCCATATTCAGGTATATGTCCTATTTAGTGCAGCATAAACAAGTGGCAGAAGATTTGACACAGGAAGTTTTTATTCGCTTTGTCAGGGCGGGGGATGTACATAGAACACCAGTAGAAATTCAAGCTTGGCTTCGCAAAACAGCACGAAATATTGCGTTTGACTATTTGCGAAGAAAGCGGCTATTCGAATTTATTCCTTTTATATCAATCCATGAAAGAGTAGGTGAGCACCCATTTTTCGAAATGGAGGAAGTTCGCGAGTTATACGATGCGTTAGGAAAATTAAAAGCTTCTTACCGAGAAGTCATTATATGGAGAAAAATTGAGGAGCTATCTATAAAAGAAACGGCCGAAATACTTAGTTGGAATGAAGAAAAAGTCAAAAACACGTTGAAACGAGCGCTTCAGGCTTTGCGGAAAGAAATGGGAGGTGTGCAGGATGAATGAAGAAAAGTTATTTGAGCAAATGCGAAAGTTAAAGCAAACGGATACGGAACAAAACACATTGATCCAGGCAATTACTGATGCAACAGCAAAGCCAATCAAAAATTGGATGGTTTCTTTCATTAGCACCATATCATTAGTCGCGGTCTGTTTATTAACCTTTTATTTAGTGACACCCGCTAATAATAACCCTATAACTTCAACAGCTGACGCTCAAAGCATTGAAAAGGTATATTATTTTACAAATGGAACGATGGATGAGGATACATTTTTTGAAAAGTGGTCTCCTTTTTATTTACATGTTGGGGTAGTGAATGAAACGAATATGATAAAACAGTTCGCTACTTTTTTAGAAACGAGAGTACCTAAATCTAAGGAAGAATATGTTGATAGTTGGTACAGCAATGATTACACTGCTACCGACATATTAATCATATCCAAAGATGGATCCGAGCGGCGTTTAAAAGAATTGGGCAGTTCTTTCTTTCTTGATCTAAAGACAGACGAGCTGTTTTACATTCCATCAGATGATTGGTTGGACTTTTCAAGCGAGATTTTTAAAGAACCAAATTCTAATTTGGGAAAGATCATTGGAATACTGCTATTATTTTTTGCTCCATTTTCGGTGACATTGTGGTTTAAACGGAAATATCCTATTATTAAATATCGTGAATGGTCGTTAAACTGGACGCATCATTTATTAAACTATTTAGCAATTGTCTCGATTTTAGTCGGGTTCACCTATTGGGAAAATAATTATGGAACATTTCACATTGCTGCATTTGCTGCATTATGGCTTATGTATGGTGCTTGCCAAGTAGCGTATCGATTGAAAAAAGGAGAGCATAAACGCTCTATCCAATTGACCATTATTAATCATTTAATCGGAACAGTTGCTTTAGTTTTATGTGTGTTTGGATTTTAAATTCATATTGCAAACCTCAAAAATCCCAAGAAGAATTATGTCTTGGGATTTTATTGTCAATAAAATCACTCAAAATAAATCGGATAATGTGCAGCACATCTTTCATTAAAAGTTGACTGACAATGCGGACAGCTGTCTGTATTCATATACCCATGAATCGTTAGCTCTGTCTGACAACTCCCACAAAGAATAGCCAGTTCATCAAACTGTTGCTTTGGCCAACGTTCGATTTTGTGATCGGCATCTTCCTCATGGCATTTATAGCAAGGATAATAACGATTACAGCACTTAAATTTTATGGCAATAATATCTTTTTCTGTATGGTAATGCGTACAGCGCGTTTCATTGTCCACGACAGCACCATATACTTTCATCTATAATCCCCCTAACTGTATGATAATCAACGTTATTACAAACAAAATAGCAACTGTTCCTACAACATAATCTATTTGCTGAAATTGCAATAGCTTATACGCAGTTCTTCCCTTGCCCTTGCCATAAGCACGCGCATCAATTGCGTATGTCAACTGCTCCGCACGCAGAATAGTAGTGAACAATAAAGGAACTAAAATCGGAATATAAGCGAGCATACGCTTTACTAACGGTAGATTAACAATGTCATGTCCTCTTGCTTTTTGAGCGAGTACAATTCGGTCTAGCTCCTGCAAAATCGTCGGGATAAAACGAATCGCAATAACGATCATTAAAGAAAACTGTTCGACTGGCACATGAAGTTTAGATAGTGGTGCTAATAGTTTTTCAAGACCACTAGCTAATTCTAATGGCTTTGTTGTTAATGTTAATATGGAAGCTAGCAAAACAAGTAAAATAATACGCCAGACGAAGTGCACCCCATTTTGCAATCCTTCCGCCGTCACCTCGATAAAAGACCAAGACCAAATGACATTCCCTTTGGTGAGCAAGACATTGTAGACAAAAGTAAAGGTCAAAATAAATAAAATGGGCTTTAACCCTTTCAAAAAAACAGGAAATGGAATTTTCGATAGCACCAGAATGCCCAAGACAAATAAAGTGGCAATTATATAACTCGTCCCAGTTTCAAGCACTAGAAAACTAAGCATGATAAGAAAGATACTCACAATCTTTGTCCTCGGATCAAGTCGGTGAAAAATGGAATTCGTCTCCATATACTGACCGATTAATATGGTATCAGACATTTTGAAGCCTCCTTGCCCTCCAAAGTGGGAGAACCTTTTCGAAAATTTCCTGTTCCCTACAACTGGATACATTCATTTTCTCCCCAGACAATTCCTCTACTAGTTTTAATAATTGTATAGATTCTGGTAGCGACATTCCTATTTTCTCTAGTAAATGGGATTGTTCCAAAAATAATGTACAAGTGTCCAATTGTCCTATGATGCTACCTTCATGAAATACAATGACCTCATCCGAGTACTCCGCGACATCTTCCATTTGATGTGACACATATATAATTGTACGATTTTCTTGCTGCTGCCATTTTTTAAGCAATTGTAATAACGCGACTTTACTGATTGGATCCAGACCTGCAGTTGGTTCATCCAAAATAAGCAACCGTGGTTCCATCATCAATACGGAAGTAATAGCTACACGTCGTTTCAGACCACCACTTAATTGGAATGGAGCTAATGGTAAAATGTCTTCGGACAGGCCAAGTTGCGGTAAAATTTTTGATATGCTCTTTGTTATTTGCTGATTAGACATGCCCTGTTGCTTCGGTGCAAAAGCAAGCTCTTTGAATACGGTTGTTTCAAATAGTTGATGCTCTGGATATTGAAAAACAAAGCCGATTTCTGGAATAACCTTTAGCTGTCCCTTAGCATCTCTTTTAGCAGGCTGTTGATCGATTAAATAGTCCCCATCCATATGAGGAATTAATCCTTTCAGCACTTGGACAAACGTCGACTTTCCTGCACCTGTTTGACCTATAACCGAAATCCACTTACCTTCTTCCATTGTGCAATTTACATTTCTTAATGCCATTTGACGAGAATAGTTCACACTCACATTGTTTAATTGATAGACCATTGTGAACGAATCCCTTCTTTCCAATTTACCGTTAACGGTGGTTCTAGTTGGAGTGTTTTACTTAAACGGACGGCAAACGGTAATTTTAATTGATATTTCTCTACAGACATTGTTTCAAAAAAAACGAAAGGGTCGCCATCGAATTCCAGATGTCCTTCATGTATGAGTAAAATACGATCTGCACATAGCACTTCCTCCATATGATGTGTGATATGAATAATCGTCATGCCTTGGTCATGCAGTTCATGCATAATAGATAGCACTTGCTTTCTTCCTTGTGGATCCAACATCGAAGTCGCCTCATCAAAAATTATCATTTGAGGTTGCATCGCTAATATTGCAGCAATAGCTACCCTTTGCTTTTGACCACCTGAGAGTTGGTGCGGCATCGCTTCTAAATGCTCCTCCATCTGAACAGCGCGCAAGGCAGCATCCACTCTCCCCCGCATTTCTTCCCTTGGGACGCGAATATTTTGCAAGCCAAAAAGCACTTCATCCATAACGGTTGTTGTAATGAATTGATCCTCTGGATTTTGAAAGACGAATCCTACTTGCCGATGAATTTTCATGAGATCATCAGGATCTGCCGTATCTAGTTGTTGAAACTTCACCGTTCCTTTCTTAGGAAAAAGTAATCCGTCCATTAGCTTTGCAACAGTGGATTTCCCACTACCATTTGCTCCGACAATCGACACAAATTCCCCTGTTTGAATCGTAAAGCTTATATCGTTTATGATGGGCTGACCTTTTTTATAATAAAAATGAACATGATCGAAAGTAAGCATTTATTCACTTCCCTTTCGACTTTGCCACTTAGTAAAAAACGCATCTATACTATTTTCCGAAAACGCAGCAACTGGCTTTTCCCATTTCGTCACTTTTGAACCATTAACACCAAATATTTGACCAGTTAAATCCGGGTCTTGCTGTGCAAGAAGGGCCCCTACAAAGCGAGCGACGTCATCCGCCTCTCCTACTTTCCAAAAATCCGGAAATGGCTCGTTTTTACTGGCATATTTGTTCTTTAAATGGGCAATCACAGGTCTCGTCATATCTGTTAGGGCGGCTGGTGAAATAGCATTCACTCGAATATGATTGCGCTTTAGTTCTGCTGCAAGCGTCCATGTCATACCAAGTACTCCTGCTTTTGCCGCACTATAATTCACTTGACCAATAGAGCCCCCTAATCCCGCTGTAGAGGTCATTAATAGAATATCGCCACCACTTACTTGCATATGTGGAAGTACTCGCTGAATGCTATAAAAAGCACCGTTCAAATGCACATCTAGTACAGATCTCCACTCTTCATCTGTCATACGAATACATTTTTGATCATGCAAATTACCTGCATTATGTATGAGCACATCTATGCGACCAAATTGAGCTGTAACTGCATCAAGCATTTTAGTAACTGCAGTTGGATCTGCAACATTGGCAACATAACCTATCGCATCACCGCCAGCTCGATTAATATCTTGTACAACTTCGTCTACTAATTCCTGTTTTGTTCCATTCACGACAATCTGATAATCTGATTGCCCAAGATGCATGGCGATACTTCGCCCAATCCCTCTCGTAGAACCCGTAATGATTGTTACTTTTTTCATCGTTGCAACTCCTTCACTAAAAAAGTGCCTGCTGCAATCTTATCGCCTGTTTCCGTCGTAACCACCACTTCAACACTATCCTTCAATCGCTCAAAATTAAAAACCGCTACCGTGTCCACAAAAAGTGGCTTTTGAAATTTCATCTTATATGCTGTAATCCATTGCGTAGGATGCCCTTCTATGTACAATGATTGCGCTAATCCCATGATATACATGCCATGAACGAGAGGTTGATCAAACCCAGCTGCTCGTGCAGCATCCACATCTAGATGAATGGCCGCTTTATCTTTTGAAGCAGCTGCATACTTTTCGATTGCCTCAACTGTTATATGTTTTTTCACGGGGGTCACCTACTTGGATTAATACTGTTTCCGCTGTAACAACGAGATCATCCTTACATTTACAAACGAGCGTATGTGTTAAAAAAGTAAGCATTCCTTGTTTTCCTACCTTTTCCTCCGCGTTCGTTAACGTTAACTCACAATCTAGCACCATTTCTGCTGTGATTGGTGTTTCATATGAAAAGCGCTGTGTACCATGAATCAATGCTCTAGCTTCTTTAAGCCAAGGAATATCGAATTCTTGCCAAAAAATAATTGGCATTGTGGATGGGGCAATAAATTTACCATCGATTTTTTGCAAAGGAGCTTCTATACTTTGTGCGTACCTCGAAATCCACTCGTCCGTGACATACAATTGTTGTTGGACCATGTTCATTCAACTGCCTCTACAAGCGTTGCAAGCCCTATCCCACCGCCAATACCCAGTGTGGCAATTCCCCTTTTAAAAGGCTCGTGCAGCATTTCAGTACATAATCGTGTCATTAAAATGGCACCCGATGCTCCGTATGGATGACCAATAGCTAATGCACCGCCTCCACGATTTACTTTTTCCAAAGGAATGTGAAGTTCCTTTAAAGAAGCTAATACTTGCGAGGCAAACGCTTCGTTAAACTCCACTATATCTAGATCCTCTACTGTCAGTTGCTGCCGCTTTAACACTTTTTGCACGGCCGGAATCGGACCAATTCCTAAATAGTTTGGGTCCACACCTGCCACTTGTGCATCTACTACTCGTAGAATGGGCTTAAGGTTTAGCTCTTCGCATTTATCACGAGACATGATTAATATAAGTGCTGCCCCGTCATTTAGCGGACAGGCATTTCCCGCAGTAACTGTGCCATTTTCCTGAAATACAGGTGACAATCTTTGTAACTTTTCTTTACTAGTATTAGCTCTTGGGCATTCATCTTCGCTAATCCATTCTCCATTAACTTGAAGCGGCACAATTTCCTTCTCAAATCGTCCGGTTTGCTGCGAATGAATAGCTTTTCGATGACTTTCCAAAGCAAATTGATCTTGTTCTTCTCTTGAAATTTCATATTTTTTTGCCACGTTCTCGGCGGCAATTCCCATATCTGGATCACCGTAGCTACTTGGTGTAAACTTGGCACGTGTATATAAGTCCGGTATACCCATGAGGTTTTGTGGCTTAGCCATTTTCCAAGGAGCACGGCTCGTACTTTCCACACCACCCGCTAAATAAACTTCTCCTGCACCACTTTGTATTAATCTAGTAGCCATATTGATCGCCTCTAAACCAGAACCACATTGCCGGTCAACAGTCACACCAGGAACGGTGACAGGAAGACCTGCTTCTAGCGCAGAAACTCTCGCAATATTCCCTCCCGGTCCTACGACATTTCCTATAATTACATCGTCTATCATGTCCTTTGGCAAGTTTGTTTCCGCAACTATATGCTTGATAAGCGGTGCTAATAATTCCTCCGGTTCCAGCGTACTTAACACGCCCCCCATCTTCCCTATAGGAGTACGTTTTGCCATGACAATCACCGCTTCCGTCATACCATCACCTTCTCTATATAATCTTTCATCGCCTGACGTGCCAATTTCCCACTACTCGTGTAAATAAAATTATCTACAGCTATCAGTTGCTTTGGCACTTTATAACTTGCTAAATAATCTCGACAATACTCTTTCACTTCTTCTATTGATAGATGTTGTTGTCCCTCCCATTTTATAAGGGCTGTTACTCGTTCTCCCCAGTATGCATCTGGTAACCCGAGCACCATCACTTCTCCAATAGCTGGATGTCGCCGTAGCACAAACTCTACTTCTTCCGGATAAACATTAAGACCACCAGACACCAACATATTTTTCACTCGACCTGCCAAATACAAATATCCATCTTCGTCCATCGACATATAATCCCCAAGTAGGAGCCAGCCGTCTCGAAAAACCGCTTTCGTCTCTTCTGGTAAATGATGATACCCTAAAAACATCATGTTACTTCGAATACAAAGCTGTCCGATTGTTCCGGACGGCACTTCCTGAAATCGCTCATCACGAACCGATACTTGGACACCCGGAAAAGGCTTCCCTAATGAATTGGACTTTTCTTTTGCATTTACGTCTAAATAACTTATATAACTTGCTTCCGACGAACCGTAGAATTCATATAACTTTGCTTCACCAAACATTTCCTTCGCTCTTTTGATAGACGCCTCCGACCACTTTGCCCCAGAAGATATGAGCGCTTGGATATGCGCCTGCCCTGGAGTAACTTGCTCAAGTATCGGTTCAATCATCGTAGGTACTACAAACAAAATAGCATTGGGATGTTCATTGCAAAGCCGTAAAACTTCCTTCGCGCTAAATTTACGAATGATATGAAAAGTAGCCCCACTATACAAACTTTGCATTACAGCAAACAAGGACAATGATTGGACGAAGGGACCCGGCGCTAAAATATGCTCCATCTCATCGAATCGAAATGCTTCATTGGTCGCTGAAAAGCTCTTGATCCATGACAAATGAGTACGCATATACCCTTTTGGAATACCTGTGGTGCCAGATGTAAAGCCGATAAATAATAACTCGTTTGTATCATCTATCTTAGCTTCCGGTTTTAAACTGACTAGCCAGCTGTCATAGGAACCTGTTTCACCTGTTGAAAAGGTCAACATTTGCATTTCTTTATCCTGAAAGTTTGGATTTGCTACTAGTGCATCCTCTATAAAAATCATTTTAGGTTTGCACTGCTGTAAAATAGTCGTCAATTCATTTGCACTCCACTTGGGATCTAATGGAATCGGTACACATCCTGCATAAATAGCTCCAAGAAAAACCTCCACAAATTCAATCCGATTCCCTGATAAAATAGCGATATTTTCATACTTAAAACCATTTTGATATAGCCCATTCGCTACCTTTTTCATCGACTGGACTAGTTCTGCGTATGTACGAGATTCTTGTCCATCAGTTAAGGCAATTTTATTAGGGTGCTGTGTTGCATTATGTAGTAATGGTCCTACTAGATTCATCTCTCATCATCCTAGTTAATCGTTTTATATTTTAGTTATTAACTTTCTGTTCAATTGGACTAACCGCTTTTATTTGCACAATAATAATGGCTGCAATAATAGCTTTTATTAAATCTCCAGGTAAAAACGCGGTTGCACCAACAAGTCCCGCCCAAATCGACGTATTCGTGATGATCGCCATTAGAGGTGCGCCAATTAGACTAACAAGTACGACACCGAAAATAAAATTGATAACGATTACTTTCCATACTTTTAATGTTGACCATACTCTTTCTATAGCAAGTCCGATACAAAATGCGGCAATGGGCCAGCTGAAAATGTATCCTGCAGACGGACCTACTAACGGAGCAAGCCCTCCCCGTCCACCTGATAATAAAGGTAAACCTAAAGCGACTAATACGATAAATAAAACCAAACTAAGTGCTCCGGCTTTCTTTCCTAAAAAACTTCCTGCAAGCATAACACCAAGTGTTTGTGCAGTGACCGGCACCGGTATAAAACCTAGTGGAATTGGTGGAATCATCCCCAATACTCCTATTAATGCAGCAAATAAAGCAGCAAATACCATTTCTTTTGTTTTCATTTTCTTCCCCCATCAGCACAATAAACAATTGCAAATTTTCAAAAGAAGTCGACATCTATGAATTAAATAAATCATAACTTGAAACTCCATTTGTGTAAACATGTTTTTTTTATTGGTTAACTCATTTCGGTATGTCCCTGTGCAACAAACAATTCTGAATTGTTCGTTGTGCAGGAACACAAAAAATCCCAAGAAGAATCTACTTTCTTCTTGGGATGAACATTACTTTTTACGCTTGGTCCGGTGTAAATGTGCGTGACGCTAACTCCGAATCTAGCATAAAGATGGCATTTGAATCATTTTCGATGCGTTTGATTTTGTTAATTAGTGTATCGAAAGTTGACTCTTCTTCTACTTGCTCGTCGATAAACCATCTCAAAAATGCCATAGTTGCATGCTCTCGCTCATCTAAAGCAATATCCGATAAATTATAAATACGACGTGTCACTTCTTTTTCGTGTGATAATGCAGTCTCAAAAGTATCTAAAATAGAAGCAAAATCGTTTTGTGGATTTGCAAACCCATCAATCGTAGCCCTGTATCCTAAATCACTTAGAAAGTTGTAAAACTTCATTGCATGGAAACGCTCTTCCTCAGCTTGTACTAAAAAGAAATTAGCAAACCCGTCATACGCCTCTGCTGTGCAGTATGCAGCCATTGAGAGATACGCATGGGCAGAATAAAATTCGAAGTTCATTTGTTCATTCAATGCTTCATGTAGTTTTTCAGATAACATTGGGAAATTCCTCCTCTTATAGTATGCAGAAATATTCACTTTCAATAATTAGTATACAACTAGCCATATTATGAATGAAACTAATTTCCCCTATAAGCTTATATTAACGCCCTACATACTCAAATGAATAGATATGTGTTTTTGATAAATCAATCACTTCTTGGATAAATTCTTCTTGGGGAGTATGGAAGTCATTTGAAATCCAATGGATGATAAGTCCGTAAAACCCATAAGACGTATAGCGCTTAAAATAATCCATATTAACGGGCATATCGTTAATCGTTTTGAAAATAAATTGTTCATCGTAAATTTTGGTAATCGTAGATGGCAATTGCGTATGTAAACCAGGTAATGTGTCCTCGTATTTAATAAGTTCAAAAAACTGGCGATGTTCATAAATATAAGTCACCAGATTAAAGGAAGGGAAATTTAACTTAGTTGTATATACTTTTTGCCCGTGGACGTATGGCTTCCCCACTGAATCTTCTAGACCTTGAAGCATTGAATGAAGTAAATCATCCGCTAATTCCATTTTATCTTGATAATGCACATAAAAAGTACTTCGATTATAACTAGCTTTATCAACAATATCTTTAACCGTGACGACATGATAGCCCTTTTCCTTTATCAGTTCGATAAATGCCTGTTTTAAATGTTTTCTTGTCCGATTTTGCCGTTGTGAAAGTTCATATTGTTCATTGTGCATGAATTAACCTCCTGAAAATAGACGAATCCATTCCAAATGTCTACAAGTTAGACAGTTAATGATTTACTAATGATTGATTGGTTTGAACAGACTGATAAAATTAGAGTGTAAGCAAAATAGTTTAACTAGTCACTATATCTTTCCATTATAACAAACACGAAATATAAATTCTGGAGGAGATTCTTTTGGGTAAATTACAAGACAAAGTAGCAGTCATCACAGGTGGAGCATCAGGTATTGGTGCTGCAACAGCAAAACTTTTCGTTTCTGAAGGTGCCAAAGTCGTACTAGTAGATTTAAATGAAGAAAAAGGGAAAGCTTTCGAAGCAGAACTAAAAGCAAACAATGCAGAAGCGATTTTTGTGAAAGCAAACATTACAAGTGAAGAAGAAGTACAAGCTATTTTTAAACAAACAATTGAAGCTTTTGGTAAAGTAGATATCGTTTTCAATAATGCAGGAATTGGTCGTGTACAACCATCACATACACTAGAATATGCGGAATGGCGCAACACGGTAAATGTTGACTTAGATGGCGTATTTTTAGTCGCTCGCGAAGCAATTCGTGAAATGCTTAAATCGGGTGGGGGTTCTATTGTCAATACAGCCTCTATGTATGGCTGGGTTGGATCACCTGGTTCAGCAGCTTACAATGCAGCAAAAGGTGGCGTTATTAACTTAACACGCTCACTTGCACTGGAATATGCAGAGCAAAACATTCGTGTAAACTCATTATGCCCAGGTTTCATCGACACTCCAATTATTCCGGAAGAAAGCAAACAAATACTAGCATCAATGACACCAATGAAACGCCTTGGTCAATCAGAAGAAATGGCAAAGGCTGTACTATTCTTGGCTTCTGATGATTCCTCATTCATGACTGGTAATAGTTTAACAATTGACGGTGGATATACAGCTCAATAATAGATTTTTGCATAAAAAAACCAGACAGCAACTTGTCTGGTTTTTTATTATTGTCACTATTTTTATTACGCTTCCGCTTGTACTTCTTCCACTGTAGCTTCTACTTCCGCACGAGTCATTTTCTCTTTTCCACTCTTCAAGGCTTTTAATGTTTTATGTGCCAGTGCAAGTGGGAGCTTGCAAAACAATACGATACTTTTTCGTTTAATACTTTTGTTGTATTCATCTGCTTTTGCTAAATTATCTTCTGCGTATTGGAACATGTCCTCACGTGTCCAGCCATCTGGGAAAAATTGAACCCCGCGTTCTTTATCTTCGTCTTTGTTACGCAAAATATTTACCGCTTGCAAACCTCGTCCATATGCAATCGCTAGTTCTCGGTCTGTATCGATATCCGCGCTCCACTTCCATAAGTCAGAAAGCATGACCCCAACTAAACCCGCAACATAATATGTATACTCATCCAGATCTTCTTTTGTTTTTACTTGCCAATTCTTTTCTACCCATTTAGCCATACCTTCTGCCATCTCACTTGAAGACTCTTTTACTTTGTCCACTAAATCTACTGGGCAAATTGCAAGCCAATCACCAAGTCTTAAGGAAACTTCAGGCAGGATCTCTTTAAAAGGTTCTACTAGCTGTTCGTACTCTTTTGCATTAAATCCAGTTGCCAACATTTTACTCGTTGCACGCAATAGTGCCTGCTTTTCCTGCGAACCTAACGCTTCATGATCCTCTATTTCATCTATCGCACGCATCACTAAATAGGCAGAGGCAACCGCTTTTTTTAGTTTTGGTTCCAAAAATGTGATTGGTATGTAAAAGGTTCTGCTTGTCTTTTTTAGCATTTCCATTGCTTCTTTTTGTAAAGTTGCTGCTTCCGGCACGACTAAGTCCTCCATTTCACCACTAAATATTCTTATCTTCTATTGTATCGGATTTTCCTAAAAAGACAAAACAACTTCCTTATGAATAAAATACGAATAATGGGAAGTCGCACGGGAACACTAGACAATAATCAGCTTAGTAAGGAGGTCTATACCATCCATTATTTAGATATCGGTCAAGGCGAACCTGTCGTTTTAATTCACGGATTAGGAAGCATAAAGGAATCCTGGGAAAACCAATACGAATTATCCTCCAATTATCGATTGATTATACCCGACCTTCGCGGACATGGTGAATCGGAAGAATATGATAATATTTCAATTTCAGTATTTGCACAAGATGTTTTATCACTACTTGCCTCTTTAGGCATTGAAAAAGCCCATTTTTGCGGGCTTTCAATGGGAGGACTAGTCGTTCAAGAAATTTATTGTCAAAATAAAAAAATCGTACAATCAATGGTTTTATCTAATACCTTTTCGTATGCTCCTACTTGTTTAGGCCAACTGACAGTTATGAAAGGCGCAAGAAACCTGCATTCATCAACAAGCGACGAGTATACAACCTATACTGCAGAAAAGTGTTTATATCGAAAAGAAACCAGTTTAATCGATGCAGCGAAAAAAATGTTTCTTATAAAAAAAACACCCTATCTTGCATCCTCTTTTTCAGCGATCAAATCTAATTATCTTCCTATCCTGCCATTTGTCAGTGTGCCAACTTTAATCATTGGAGGGCAATACGATGAAGTAAATCCTTTGTTTAGTGTCCTTCAAACCAAATGGTTTATGCCACGAGCTGAGTTAGCCATTCTTGGGAACTGTGGACATTTACCAATTTTAGAAAAAAAACATGAATATAATCGTTTACTCACTAGTTTTTTTCATAGATATCAGGAAAGTACCATTTAATTATTTAGCATTTGCATAATATATTTGCTAATCGCAAGGTATTTCTTTCCCTCCTATGCCTAATATAAATAGCTAACCCAGAGTAGGAGTAACTCGTTCACTTGAATGGTACAAAACATAAATGGACTGTTAATCGTATGCTAATTAACAGTCCATTTTCCATATATATAGTGTTTTTTACTGCATTGAATACATTCATTTTTAACATAACTCATTAGCAACTAAAAAGTTATCATTATGCTTTAACTAGTATTCCGCCTTCTTTTAGGTATCTTTGAATACCTTCGGATGCACGATACGAAAGTGCACCAAGTGTGCCAGTTGGATTGAAACAACTATTATGCGGGAATGCAGATGCACCTACCACAAATACATTTTCAGCTTCCCACATTTGTAGGTAAGTGTTTAGTGCAGATGTTGCTGGGTCAGCACCCATAATAACCCCACCTGTGTTATGTGTGTTGGAATCTTTGTTTACGTTGAATGGAGCCTGTTCTTCATTTGTATCAATAATATCTGCGCCAATTTCTTCTGCAATTTTACGCGTGATAGTGGACATGTATTTCCCCATCGCACGGTCATTATCTGTATATTCATATGTCATACGCAATAATGGATATCCAAATTCGTCTTTAAATTCCGGGTCAAGATCCAGGTAATTATCTTTATGTGGTAAAGAAGCACCCTGTGTTTTAACTGGGAAGTTTGAGTTAGCGTATTTAATAGATTTTTCTTTAAACTCTGCACCCCAGCTTGGTGTTCCAGCAGGTACACGGTTTACTGCAATTGGACGGTCCCCATATTGGGTTGAACGAACGCCAGCACCGTGTATGAAATCTACTTCAGAATGGTCAAAGTTATCCCCCATATATTCAGCAATCTCCATACCTAATGCACCAGCACCACCATATAAATTAAACTCTCTGTCCTCGAAGAATAGCTGAGAACCTCCAGCAGTTATTTGATAACAGTAGTTTTTGCCAATTGTCCCCTTACCTGTTTTCGGATCATAAGGCGTCCCAATACCAGAGTTTAGAAGTAAACGAGCATTGTTGAATACATAACTTGCAACTACAACTACATCTGCGGGCTGCTCAAATTTCTCTCCCGTTAGCATATCAACGTAAATTACTCCAGTTACTTTACCGCCAGCTTTAGTTAATTCTAATACATTAGAATGTGTGCGAAGATCTAGCTTACCTGTTTGTTTTGCAACCGGAATTACTGTTACAGCAGGGTCCCCTTTAGCTCCATATTCACAACCGAAGTTTTCACAATATGCACAGTATTGGCATGCTGCACGAGAGATACCATCTGGATTTGTATAGCTTTCAGAAAGGTTGGCTGCAGGTATAACGAAAGGTTTGTATCCTAAGGTTGTTGCTGCTTTTTCAAATTCTTTCATTAATGGTGTTTTTACTAAAGGAGGCGTTGGATATGGATTCGTACGTTTCCCCCATAGTTCTACTGTTTCACCTGAAATACCAGCCATTTTTTCGAATGTATCATAATAAGGTTCCATTTCATCATAAGTGAGACCCCAGTCGTTAAGACCTTCCATCCAAGCAGGAATTTTGTCGATTCCGTAACGCTCAATTGTTTTCGTACGAATTTCGAAATCATACGGTAAGAAACGATAAGTTTGTCCATTCCAGTGACTACCTGCACCACCAACTCCGTCTCCTACTATGAATGTACCATAGTGACGCATCGGTAAAGCTTTACCTGATACTGTATTACGATATGTAATCGTTTCTTTCGAAAGATCTTGCATTAGTTCTGTTCGATGTTGATAACGAAGTTCATCATGTCCCATTGTATAATCAGCTGTTGTCCGGTCTTTACCTCGTTCTAATCCAACAACATTTATTCCTGCTTTCGTTAGTTCAGCTGAGACGATTCCACCAGCCCATCCCATCCCTACTACTACGACAGGTACTTTAGGTAATTTTGTAACCATTTATATGTCAGTCCCTTCTATTAATGTCCCATATGAGAATTTAAACTTTGTGGTTCAAGTTCGATAAACTTCTCATCTTGTATTTCATTCACGTATTGCATACGAGAACCTGGATATTTACGCATACTCCAGCCAATCATTTTATCATTACCACCATACATTGGGTCTGCATATACACCCTCAATAGTTAATGTACGTAGCAAACTGAAAAATTGCGAAGAAGAAACTTTTCCGTATAATTCAACTTTTCCTTCACTAAAAGCTTGAAGAACTTCATCTTGTTGAGTAGCTTCTAAGTCTTTAAAGTCAGCTTCAAATTGTTCGTTACTATACGTGTTTAAGCTCTCTAAACCAGCTATGAATAGATCTTTACGAAGCATTTTCGTTTGTGGACCTTGGTTTTCTTCTGCTTTATAAAATGCACCTAAACGGTAATCCTTTACATTAGAACCCCATGGACTAGCCAATTGGTGATCAATATAAATAGCAGCATTCAGCTCTTTGGCACCAGGACCATTTGCATCTTCAGGGAAAATACGTTCCACTGCTGCTTGAGTAACTTGATATTGGTTTGGTGTAAAGAACATAAGAGCTACATTTGGATTAGCGGAAGGCGTTGCTGCGTGATCGTGAGTTTCAGTAGTAGTTGTTGATATATCATCCTTGATGAAAAGACTTCCTAAAGCTCCACCTAAGACAACTCCCCCTACTGTCAAACCAGAATTTTTGATAAAGGTACGTCTAGACGAACGGTTGTCTAAAACGGAATTTTTCTTTTCTTGTTCTGACATCATAAAACCTCCTATAAATTTCATAATTTACTATTTAGCTAATTAAATAAAAAACGGCCAAAAATGTTCCTTGTTTTAATGCACAATAGAGCTCCAATTATAAACAATCGTATGAAGAGCTGAAAAAACAAATAATGAAGCTATGAAAATGGTGTATTTTCTTCCTGTCCAACAAAAAACAATGATGGCTAAACCAATTCCAGAACCTAAAAGGGCAAACCAAGGGAATGGACTATTATAGAAAAAGAGTAAAAGGGCAAAATCAGCTACGATAAAAAGGGCAAGTAGCACCTGATTGAGCATCCTCAATTCTTCTAAATTGTACTGCGTCATACTTATTCTCCTTTCTTAAGCAATAATGAGAACTATTTTAAAAGAAAAATTTTGCATACAAAATCATCAGTTTTGTATGCAGAATAACATTCTTCATTTTACTACATTCATTTGTTATTTGTACACATTAAAAATTAAGTATTGGAGGATATATAATCATTAACTATTTTTACACTATTAACTTGGTTGTTATAAGAATCGCTTTATAAAATTTGCTTAAAGGGGGTCTATCGCTTCGGAATATAAAGAAGTGAATAGAAAATAAAGAGGTTTTACGAAAAATTGTTAAAGGGAATTTAGTATATTATATATTGCATTGGTTGGGTATGGCCTTTATTGAGCATTCTTTAATATGAAAAGGCTATGGACAGAAGAATATTTCACAGAAGAGACATTGCTTGATGGAAAATATACCGTGAAAGCATATGTGATGAAGGTGCTACTATGTCTTAGGCTGTTGGTGGTGGTGATAAATTTGATTTAAAGCATCAATTTAAAGATAAATTTTGAAAGACTTCAAAACATTAAACTATAGTATTTCATTAAAAAATATAGAATCTTAAAAGGTTATTTTGAACCAAAAGAGCTGCAAATATTACATGGATGGACAATGATACAGTAAAGAAACGGGTATACATTAGGTGTACCAAAATCCTAATATCCCCCGTTCCTGCCAATAACCTCTAGAGTAAAATTCATGTCTTTATATAAATGTTCGGTCATGAGTTCGCCAGCAAGTTGTTCATTCTTATTCTTAATGGCCTTGTAAATTTCTTCATGCTCATCTATTAAACGTGGACGATTGTATATATCAAGTCTTAAGCTAAACAAATAGAAAATTGTCTGAGCTTTTTCCAATCTTTCAATCATTAATGGATTTTGGCATTCATCTATAATTAGTTCATGAAAATGTTGGTTTGCATTGTATATTTTTTTGGATTGTCCTTCCATAAGCAAATTACGAGATTCCTTTATGGTATTCTCAAGTTCTATTATCTTTTCAGGTGTCATATTTTTCGCTGCTCTTTTTGCCGCAAAACTTTCTAGAACTATGCGCATCTCGTATATGTATATCAAATCTTGTGCAGTGGGACTATAGATAAGCTTATTTTTAATTAAACCTTCTTGCTCCAGTCTTTTAATTGCTTCACGAATTGGAGTACGACTAACACCAATCTCATCCGCAAGACGTTCTTCTACTAACTTCATTCCGCCCTTATAAGTTCCATCCAACATACGCTCTTGAATGTATTCATAAGCCAATTGTTGTGCATTCATTTTATTTGAAACCATATCTAAACTCCTTGAAATTATTTTAGTTAAATACTCATCCATTATACTTTATAAAGTATTTTTTTTGAAGAAGACTACATCCTCAGTTAAAAGACCACCTTTTTTAGGCTAGTGTTAAATTATATATCTTTGACATGAAAGGTTTCTTTTATTAGTAATGCAAGAAGGTACTTGTTCCAGGTTAAATAGAGATCCACATTAGAATTTATTTACTGTTATTTCTCGATAATTGGAGTTCATGTACAGAAATAACTATGGCTTAGCTCCCATTGAATAAGAGCTAAGCCATTTTATGTGTCAACAATATTGCCAATTACTATGTGGATTGCAGTGGTATTTACATATAAATATTTTACTAATTCAATTGTTACTTTGAATGTTTATACCGCTAAACGGGTTGCTAGTCGAAGGATAGCCTTCATTTAATTAGTCCGCTCTTTCCAAAATAGGGAAATAACAAAGCTTAGTGCAAGCACATACATCGATAGTACATATGGATAATCGATATTCACGTCAAATAGTATTCCGGCAATTCCAGGACCTATAATGTTTCCTACACTGGTAAAAGTAGAATTTAGTCCCCCTACAAAGCCTTGCGCATCGCCAGCTATTTTAGACAAATATGTTGTCAATGCAGGACGTATCAAATCAAACATGAGGAAAATAATAAAAGTCACCACTAATATAGACCAGTATGACGACACTTTAATCATAGCAAATATGAATATTGCTGATACGCCCATACAAACTTGGATTAGTCTGATCTCCCCGATTTTCCCTACGATACGGTCAAACGATAACACTTGCGCAATGACACCTAGAATTCCGCTAATTGTGATGATTAAAGCAATATCTTTTGGTGTAAAGGCGAATTTATGATCGACGAACAGAGAATAGACCGTTTCAAAAGCAGCAAGACCAAAGCTAGATACAAGAATGATAATCATCGGAATGAGATAAATCGGCTCCAACACTTTGCGGAACCCTGATTTTGCTACTTGATTCTCTGTTTTCTTCTCTTTTAGTTCTGGTCGTTTAGGTTCTTTCAATATAACTAATGAAAAAACAGCTCCTAAAAATCCTAAAGCTGCTGCAACAAAGAAAGGAAGTCTCGTACCATGTTCAGCTAAAAAACCACCAATCCCTGGTCCAACGATAAAACCTGTGCTAATGGCCGCTGCCACATAACCCATTGCTTTAGGGCGTTCTTTTAATGTAGTAATATCCGCAACAAAAGCGGTCACCGCCGGCATCATGAATGCCGCACTAACACCGCCTAACATTCTTGATATATACAATACCGTTACATCTTTTCCAAATCCGAAAAGCATCTCGGATAGTGCAAAAAGGAGCATACCGATCACAATCATTTTTTTGCGACCAAATGTATCAACCCATTTTCCTGCGATAGGAGATACTAATAATTGAGTGAAAGCAAAGGCTGCTACTAAGTACCCCATCGTAGATCCTTCTAAATGCATTTCTCTCATCAATGTAGGCATTACAGGAATAATTAATCCTATCCCTAAAAACACAACAAATAAATTGACTAGCACTAAATATACTGTCTTATTCAAACTACTTTTTTCCATAACCAATTTCAAGCTCCTTGCTATCTAGTAAAAAATACTTTCTATCTACATAAAATAAACCCTATAGTAACTATAGGGTCAAGTGGCTTGAATTCGTATTTTTAGTTCGATTAAGAATTCGTCTTCATTTGAAGCAGTGAAATTGATTGGCATCCAAACGTCATATACGATTGGTTCTATTTTCATCTGATGCTGATCAATATAGTCCATTAATTGTTGATAACTGATTTGGTATGCGTCATCAATAGATGCAAAAGTAATACTAAGATATTGGCCTGCAGGTATGGTACTTATTTCTACGTCCTCCAAGTTAATCTCGATTTCCTTGTCTGTTACAGCATATGTAAATAAGTAGTCATAATTAATATCTTCTAGCGATTCATATTTACGTAAAGCAAATGCTCCACCATACAGCGTGTCGAATACACTCCCCATATCTTCTAACACCTTGCTAATAAGTCCATATTCTTTGTTTGGAATATCATTCACGCTTATATTTGATGTCCTTATCTTCACTATTTTTTGTGCAGGCATTTCCTTAACACAGACATGCATTTTATCGGATTCCACTACAAATGATTGAATTTGTTCCTTTTTTCGTTTTAATACTTCTTTTGTTTCAATTAGTCTTTTAAATTCGTCTTCGATTCTATTTTCTTGATCCGCCAAATAATCCACTAGTTCCTCTGGACTCAATGTTAATACAGATTTAACTTCTTCTAAGGATAGACCAAGATATTTTAGCGATTTAATAATGTCTAAATAATATAATTGCGTATTTTGATAATATCTATACTGATTTTTCGGATCAATTTTTATCGGTTTAAATAAATCGATTCGATCATAAAAACGTAATGTTTGAATAGATATATTACTGAGTTTCGCTACTTCACCTATTGTTAAGTAATGGATTTTCAAGGAATCACTCCTGTCGTCTCGCTAGATATATATCCCAAAAATTCTAATAACTAATCTAGAGGTACATGGTATAATAGAAGAGTAATAGAATAGGCTGTTCATGGGCGGTCAGCATTTCCTTTATTCCTATTTACTATTTTTGTTCCATACAAGAATAGGGAAAGGAGATGTTGCCGATGTCGACTTTCGAAGCCTTGATGTTCGCTGTTGCGTTCGCTGGTTTGATTGTTTCCATTCTTACTTTTTCGAAAGAAAAAAAGTAAACCGCCCCTGAGCCACAAGCAATAGGGTGATTTACTCTTTCTGTTTGCTGATCGCCTTTGAAGCGATGCTGTTTTATTACATGACTGTTTGGTGTTGACCGCACCGAGCAGTCTTTTTAATATATCCTTGCTATGTTTTTATTATACCATCTAAGCAGTGATTTTCAACCAAGTTGTCGAAATGTTGTTATTATAGGAAATCTATTTGAACAAGAGAAGTCGACAGTCTTTTTACTCCATCTCAATACCTTGTATCGCCAATTCCTTTACTGGTAAGAATAATTCACCTGTGTTTAAGTATGTGACTTGAACGATATCCCCTTCTGCCATATAAACCGCAAGTGGAGCTATTTCGGAAGATACAATATAGTTTTCTTTATTGTCCAGTAAGAAGGAAACTTGTGTGAAGTCTCCAACACGTTCCTTGAACACACGCACCACTGTACCTTCTACCGATTTTTCTTCTGCATTTGAGCTACCGTCTACTGAGCTTCCACCACGTTGAATAGCAGTTTTATACAGCTTCAATGCTTCGTTCGGTGTGTTTCCGTATACAGAGATTTCTGGGTTTGCCGCAGATACGATGAAGTAATTTTGTAAAAATCCATTCGAATCGAGTACAGGCGTTAACCAGCTAGCCTCTCCGTAGAAATTGTACAATACGGGCATTTCTCCTTGCCATTTTTTCTCGATAAATTTCTTTTCAATAATTTGTAGTGCTGCTTGAGAATCCATATACGAATCTTTCAAGTTTCCGGTGTAATAAGTGGCTTTACCAGTTCGACCATCTGTTAATGAATAGCCGAGCATCGAATCGACACCTTCTTTTGGACTTGTAAAGTCAGTGAAATAATACATTTGACCATCTTCACCGAAGATTGGACTAACATTTGCTTCTGTTCCTTCATCAGAAGGCAACTTCACATCTTTCTTACCGAATAAGCTATTCATAAAACCATGTATATATTTCCCATAATAACTATTTTGTAAACTAACTGCTTCCGGCGATACTGCTCCATCTATAAATGCTGGAACATCTGCCAGCGCATAAGCATCTGTTTGACCTGTAGCAGGATCTACTACAACGATTCCCTCTGCATCAAAACCATTACGAGCAGAGATGAATTTCCCGTATGAACGGATATAATACGGTTTTCCATCTTCATCGATTTCCAATTGTGCATCCCCGTAAAATATTTTCGTCGGATGCTTCATACGCATATGTCTTTCTAAGTTTTTGTGGAAATAAGAGGACGGCGTGTAAGTCATATCTGCTTCGATAAATGCAGGATTATCCGATGAATCCGTCGCGCTCATCGTAAAATAACCTGGTGTCACATCTCCATTCCACCATTTGAAAAACCCTGAAAACTCTACCGGTGCAATATAAACGTATGCATCATTCACTTTTTGAATTTGTAAATTGCCTAATTCATAATAACTCGTATTTGGAACTTGGCCAAATGCTTTTTTCATCTTATTTCGCGCAAACTGAGGCGGCACACTTGCAGGCGTTTTCGTCTCATCAAAGGCTTCAATTTCTACTTGCTCATCCATTTTAGCTACTTCAAATTTTTTATCTGCATTCCAAACAGGTGCTGATAGCATATAAATGGATAGTACTAAACTTCCTAAGAAGAGCACACCTTTTCCTTTTTGCTCTGCTCCTTTTGATAAAATAGTCCCAGCTAAAGTAGCAAGTACTAATAATGGCCACAAAGCCATCCAGTTACGGTCTATATTTGTTAAATAATATACAATTGCTAATACGATAAATGTTAGAATCGCTAGGCTGATTAAAGAAGAAACCGTGTCTTTTCTCTTCGCTGTCAATGGTACGACTAATAATGCAGTAACAATTGCCGCAACTGCCGATATAATAAAAACAAAGGTCATACAATCATCTCTCTTCCTTTTTTCTACTTAACTAGTATACGGACGGAAGAAAAAATGGTTTCAGGAAATATATTACACATTAGAAACAGAACTTTCTGAAATAAGTAGATATCAGTTTCCCCAAATGCTACACTATTAACATATATATCCACTTTATATTACAAATAAAGGTGCTGATAATTTGTTAGATCAAATGTGTAACCACCCCATCTTGAAAATAATAGTAGCCATCTTATTATTCATCCCTATTTTCATTTCACCCTTAACTACTAGTTTATTATTACTTTTGTTTGCTACTCATACTATATTTATTTCATACAGAAGCGAGAAAAGAGACCCATTTAACTTTTCTATTAGTCTTTCTTTAAGTCTCTTCATCATCTACATGACCCTCCTTATGCTACTCAAAGACTATTTAATACATTAAAGAGGTGAAATAAAATGGCTTTCCATGCTAAAACCCAAAGATCGTTTTTAGCTTTATTTTTGGTAATCCTAGGGACAAATATTGTAGTTGATGTCATCACCCAATCTTTTGGATACTTATTCTATATTAACGTTCTAATAATTCTCTTGCTCATGACTCTATCTTTCGTTAAATATACTTTCACTATTCAGGATGGTCATTTGACTTTCGAATCTTTTCTTATGTCTTTTTGTATTTACAAAAGAGTGATTTATCCTTCGCAAATAAAAAAAGTGGAGTTCAAACGTTATAGTTGGGCTACACAAGGAGCCGTCATTCGTGCTAAAAAGGGTTTAAACTTACGACTTGTTCTTTTTTCACCTAATGAAATTTTCAATGAATTACTTACATTTGCATATAAACATGAAATACCAACTTCTAAAACGAAAGATTATCAACTATTAGAGAGAAGAAGTAAATATATTTCAAAGGAGAAAGTACTATGAGACCAATAACGGGATTATACGTCATCATTATCTTAATGCAATTTATTACGCTGACTAATATCACCTTATTCAATGGAGAATGGAACGGCATCGCAATGGCCTCAAGTACTGCTTTGTTTATTGCTGGTACAGCATTTTACTTTATGAATAGGAAGAAATAAGATAAACCGCTTTTATCCTTAAGAGACTAACTTCAATCCTATTGCTGCTCCTAATACCATCGCGATAAAAACAAGTCGTTTCCAATCTTTTTGTTCTCCATATAAGATCATGCCTAAAATAGCACCACCAGATGCTCCGATTCCTGTCCAAATGGCATATGCCGTTCCCATAGGAAGTGTTTTCATGGCATATGCTAGAAACAAAAAGCTGCCACCAAATCCGAGAAACAGAAGAGCTAACGATTGCCAGTTACGTTCCTTATGCAATTTGTTAATCATCGCCACACCAAACATTTCAAAAATCCCTGCTATTATGAGTGAAATCCATGCCATTACGATTCATCTCCTTCTTGCATTTTGTCTTTAGTAACTAATTTCAATCCAACTACACCGGCCAATAAAATAACGATTAACAGCATTTTACTTACTTTAAAAGCTTCTCCAAAGAAGAGAATTTCCGAAATAACGGTTCCCGCTGTTCCCATTCCGACAAAAATAGCATATACAGTCCCCACAGGAAGCTTACGACCAGCAACAATCATCAAATAAAAGCTGACAATAATCGAAATAACCGTCCCCGACCAAGTCCAGAAATCATCCGCATGCTTCAAACCAATCACCCAAAAAACTTCAAAAAAAGCAGCAATATATACTTTCACCCAATCTTTATTTAACACAATATGAACCTCCTATTTTTCTATATATGAATAAATAAAAAAATCCTAACAGAACTTTTAAAACAGTTTTTCCTTTTTGTTCACAAAAATCCCTCCAAATTTTAATAAAATCAATTACGCCTCGGCGTAATTGCGTCCAGATTTTGAATCGGGCTTGCTCGATTGACTCCATTCAAAGTCTGTGACATCCGCCGGAGGCTTTATCTTCATTCAGCAAATAAATTTGCTGAATGAAGATAAAAAAAGCCTAGGAGAACTGTAAAAACAGTTTCTCCCAGGCTTTTATCCTTCCGTGACACAGCAGTAGCTGCGCGTTTTCTCTCGGTCACGGACCAACTTACTCGTTGCGGAACCCTAGAAAACTTTTTACATATACAATTAATTTACATTATACACATTTTGGTGGTTCATTCAAGTTTTTGCTTTTGCTAATGATTTATTTCTCACCTTAATACCCATACTTTCTTCAGTAAGCTGGAAACCGTTTCTCCAAGAAGAAGTTACGAATATAGAGGCAATGATTAGTATTCCGCTAAGTATAAGGAAACAATAAATAATGAGACCCGCTGATACCATACCTGTAAAAATACTAAGTAACACAATCCTTAATAGAAGCCCAACCGATCGAAATAAGCTATCCACTCTTCCTATTATTTCATTCGGTATGCGGTCCATTAAGAAGGAGTTTCGGGCAACACGCGCACCGCTGTTTCCTAGTGCGATAAAAAACATAAGGGATAAGTAAAAAGGAATATTAGCGACAACAATTAACGAAATAGCAATGGTATAAGTAATAACACTATATACGATTGTCTTTTCATCCCCCAGTTTCTTAGCAATAATAGGCACCATAATTCCCGCAATTACTGCTCCTACCCCATAAACCATACTTTGAATCCCGTAAAAACTGCCGGAAGCTTTTAGCACATCCGCTAAATATACTGGAAACAAGTAATTGGTAATCATAACCCCGATAAATGGCATAATCGAAAAAAATAAAAACAAGAACATGGCAGGACGTTTCCACATGTATATTAGCCCTTCAGTGCCTTTTGATTTGGAAGATCCATTCGTCTCGCTATTTTTAAGTCGTACATATGGAATTTTTATGTATAAATAAATTGCTGCAATATAAGCAAATACATTAAGGAGCAAAATATAATGCAAATCCCACTTAGTCAGTAAAATACTAGCTAATGCACCAGCTATGACACTTGATAACTGCCCCTGAACTTCCATTGTGCCATTTAGCGTTTTATATTGTTCTTTATTGAATAGCTCTTGATTTAAAGCAAACATCGTTGGGAAAAAAATTGTGTAATATAAGCTGCCAATAATATAAATGATTATATAATGCCATACCTCATAAGACAGACCTACAAATCCAATAACTGAAAAAAATAGCAACATCACAAAACTTGCTATATTGCTCGTTAGAAGCAATTTCTTTCGTGACATTTTATCGATTAGATTGCCAACTAGCGGGGTAATGAAGAAACTAATGATTGTCATACATATGGTAACGTAACCAAATACTGCATTGCCATTTTCACTTGATACAAGCATCCACGGTATCGCAATCATCGTAATACCAGATCCAATAGACGAAGCAATATTAGCAAAAATAATTAAACGAAATCGGGAATCGTTATATAGGTTTTTCATTTTCATGCATTCCTTCCATTGCGAGGTTCACCCGGATCCTAAGTGCTCTTCGCCAAAATTCTTATTATTCCCACTATAATTCGAATTCCCTATTTTGTATTCAGTCATAGGTCTTGAGTGAACCTCATACTTTTTACTGAACTTTAGAAGAAAAAGTAAAACCACCTAGTGGACTTCTATTCCTTAGGTGGTTTTATCCTCTTTGCTTTTTAACGTTATTTGCAATTAAAAAATAGCCTTGCTACACTGTTTATAAACAAATATCCCGCATTCTTACTTAAGGGGTCATTCGTTCATCTTCTAAAGAAAACAAGAGGTGTTATTTTGTCTAAAATGACCAACAGAATGAAAAGCGCACAATATGTAAGTGGATTGGAATCCATTTTCAAGTGTCCCATTTGCGACTCATCCATGAGCGTTTATGAAATACAAAGTTTAGTTTGCGAATATAATCATACATATGATTTTAGTAAACAAGGATATATTAATATGCTTAGCCATCCGATAAAAACTAAATACGGAAATGATTTGTTCGAGGCTCGCAGAAAGCTGATTGCGGAAGGTCACTTTTTCGAACCATTAAGCAGCGCCATTGCTCACATTATTAAAGAACAAGAAAATCCAGCATTTATCCTAGATACTGGTTGCGGCGAAGGCTCACATCTATCTTCCATATGCGATACGGTTAGTGCTGATTTAAAGAAACCTGTAACTGGAGTAGGTATCGATATTTCCAAGGAAGGTATCTTAGCGGCTGCTAAGAACTATTCCAATAAAGTGTGGTTAGTAGCCGATCTAGCGAAAATGCCATTTCAAGAGGAACAATTTGATATTATTTTGAATATCCTATCCCCTTCCAATTACGCCGAGTTTAATCGCCTATTGAAAAACGATGGCTTAGTGATCAAAGTAGTCCCTCAAACAAATTATTTGAAAGAATTAAGAGAGATTGTCTATGATGAACCCGAAAAACAAGCATACTCTAATGCAGATACAGTAGATCTATTTAAAGACAATTTTCAAATGGTGAGTACTTCACGGATACAATATACGGTAAAATTGGACAATCCACTCATCCATGCATTGGTTCGCATGACTCCTTTAACTTGGGCAGCTTCAGAAGAAAAATTGAAAGCCTTTTTAGAAAGTGAATCTGCGGAAATAACAGTAGACCTGGAGATTTTGATCGGGAAAAAACTTAGTTGAACGAAAAAACGCCTAGTAATTTGCGCACTAGGCGTTTTCTTTTTTGGCTTATATTAAAGCAAAGCCTACCTTTTATCAACTGTTTTTATTGCTGGAAGTAAAGGGGATGCTTCTCCGGAATAGAAAATCCTCAAATCATGGAGCGCTCTTGTACATCCAACATATAATAATTTTGCATCCTGCTTTGTATCCTTATAGTGTCTTTCATCCACGTCTATAAGTATTACTGCATCAAATTCCAACCCTTTCGCTAAATATACTGGTACTACAGAAATACCACCCTCATATTTCATTTGATTAGCTTCAATGACATTGACAGAAACTTCTGCTGCTGTTAACTTTTCATACATATCACGGCACTCATCATCTGTTCTGCCTATTATAGCTATCGTTTTCACATTTTCACTCAGCATAATTTGTAACGTCTTCATCATTTCGGCAAATTGATTATCCGTAGAAATAATCTTTACTTCCTTACCGCTACGGAACACAGGTATTGCAAGACCTACTGGAATTTCAGCGTTTTTAATAATATCATTTGCAAAATCAATAATTTCTCTCGTAGAGCGATAACTTCTCGTCAGTTCATAATAACCTGTTTCTTGAAATACTTCTTTAAAGTCGTTCCAGTCCTCAATTCCTTGAAAACTGTAGATGGCCTGGGATAAATCACCTAAAATCGTAAAAGAATTACCCAATGTGATCTCTTTTAATATATGAATTTGGAATGGTGAAAAGTCTTGTGCTTCATCTATCACTACATGATGAAATTTTTGACCACTCTCTATTCCTGTTAATTGATGGTGAATATAAATAAGAGGAGTTAGATCTTCTACATATAGTTGTTTATCACGGCAATTTTTTACTGTTTCTTGAACAAGTTCTGCAGGTAGGACTTCTAATATTTCTTTTTGTTTCATCAATGAACTGTAAAATGATAGTGGGGTCATTTTAGGCCAAAATTTCATATAAGCGTTTAATCTTTTAGTAGCTTCTTTTTTCAATGCTTTTGTCTCATCTGTTCCTTCGAACTTCTTCAGTTCTATTTCAATCCATCGTTTCATCCGACCAATCAAACGTTCTCTACGCTTCATTAATGGATAATGCTTATATTCAACTTGCATCCATTTTTTTATCTCTTCTGCTTTTATAACAGCATCATCCCATACGACTAGATCTTTTTCTGGTACGAGATTTCTTTCCAATCGAAGGATACTTTCTTTAATGTATGACTTAAATTTAATTGTTCCTTTATATTTACCAAGCATAACCTTGTTATCATTACGATTGATTTCAAAAGATTCCTTCAGCTTTTCGTCCGTTTTTTGTAATTTCACCGCATTATCTAATGTACGTAGCGCCCAATCTTGGAATGTAGTTTGCTTAATATTACCTACACCCAGTTCAGGAAGCACACCGGAAATATAATCTAAAAACAAACTGTTTGGTGCAAATACTACCATTCTATCTGCTTGTAGCTGTTCTCGATATTGATAAATTAAAAAAGCAAGGCGGTGTAAAGCGATGGTTGTTTTTCCGCTTCCTGCGACCCCTTGTATTAATAGTGGCATGTTCTTCTCTGCACGAATAATATTATTTTGCTCAGATTGTATGGTAGAAACAATGTCTTTTAATTTATTATCCTTGTTTTCCCCTAATTTATATAAGAGAAAATCATCTGTAGGAGAGACATCTTCACTTCCTTTTACATATGTATCCACAACCCGTTCTAATTCCCTTTTACGAATGGCAATATTCCTTTTTAAATGAACATAACCTTCTATTAAACCATCTGGTGAATGATAAAAAGCCGCTTCCTCACCACCTGTAAATGAATAAAACATACTAGCGATAGGTGCACGCCAGTCCATAACAATTGGTTTCGTCGTCTCCTCATTAGATGCACCGACTTTTCCAATATAAATAGGAGCTGGCCCTAGCTGACCATCCTCTTGAAAATCTAACCGTCCAAAATATGGTTGCTGTACAGCAATACGTAGATTTTGCCTTCTAGATTCCCTCATACTTTCTAGAATTTGTTCACTAAAATCCTCACCATAATATACTGGAACACTCTCTAGTTCGACTAATTGCTTATCCAATATAAACGTAGTTTCTTTCAAGATTTGTAGTTCTTCTTCAAATATATTCCTCATTGCAATGACTCCCTCCTTTTCATTAGAAAATACAGACAATTTCTAATATATATAAAACAGTTATACAAAGTCAATAACCCGAATTTTAGCTTTCGGATAATAAATGTCTATAAAGTGGCTTCCTTATGGGATTTACTAAAAAAACTGTCATAAAATAAAATGAGCTTGGTAATACATTTTCCAAGCTCATTTCAATATAAAATAACTTATTTAACGTTGATATTTACTCAAAATCAACTAAAAACTTTAACATAACCTCTTTTTTAAAGCTGTGTTTTTGGGTTGGTTGCTCTTGGGCAGGATTTGGTTGCTCTCATTCTGCGGTTAGTTGCTTTCGCAGAGATTTGGTTGCTTCCACTGCTCTTTTGGTTGCTTTCACGCACATTTGGTTGCCCTTAACCATCTTCTTACATATACAATCCTTTTTCCTCGTAAGTTACATACCATTCTTCATCTATTTGAAAAATACTCGTTCCAATCCAGCCTTCTGCAAGTAGTTGTTGCTGTTTTTCGGTGTCAGCCATGTTGATTTCTAACACTTCGCCACCAACTTTACGCTCTTCATGCAATTTTTTATAAAATACGTAGCGCAGCATATCCGCATACTTATTTTTCAAAGCACCTATGACCATACCTTGGCTTAGCTTGTCTTTTAAGCTTGCAATATTAAAAGGTGCCACTGTTGCGCATACATGCGTATATGGAGAGGCGTCTAATAGTTCCATTACGATAGCTCCAAGTTTTTTTTGTAAACCAAATCCGCGGTAGTCTGGGTGCACATTTGTAATTTCTTGATAGACAACCTGATCTAATTGCTCTGTTTTCAGTCCGATATCATAACCAAGGTGATCTTCGTCTATTTCAGGTATGGCTAATGCGCGAAATGCGATTAACTTATCCTCTACGAATACACCTACCATTAGGCTCTTCGATACAAAGTCTTCGTATTCTTCCTTCGTTACTGGCGATAAAAAGTCATTGTTTATTAGCGTGCCTAAAACAAGATCCTGGAGGCGTAAAATATCTTCCAAACTATCCTTTTTCAACACACGAACTACATATTCTTTTTCACCAAGCTTACCTGTCCATTCTTTCATTTAGACACCACTTACTTTCGTCTGAAATACAGTTAACTCTTGCAATATAGACTCGTCTACATCTACTCCAAGTCCCGGGCGTTCATTTAACTGAATGAAAGGCACGTCATAGTGTAGATTTCCAACGTCTTTTGAGAATTTTAATGGACCTGTTAACTCAACACTTGTGAATGCCTTTTTCGAAAATGCTACGTGGAATCCTGCTGCAGATCCAATAGAAGATTCGACCATGGAACCAATTTGACACTCGATTCCTGCCATTTCTGCCATATGCGCTAGTTTCATGGCCGGGTAAATGCCTCCACATTTCATGAGCTTAATATTTACTTTATGAGCCGCTTGCTTCTCGATTAGTTCGCGCATATCGCGGAATCCTCTTAAACCTTCGTCCATCATAAGAGGGGTGCTTGTTTTTGCTTTTACTTCAACCATACCGTTGAAATCATCTGCTACTACAGGTTGCTCTAGCCAATCCAGTCCCAAATGCTCCAGTTGACGCATGGCAGTAATAGTATTTGCACTGTTTTTCCAACCTTGGTTCACATCTACACGAATGGCAATGTCTTGTCCTACTCTTTCGCGCACAGCTTGGATACGTTCTACATCTGCTTGCACTTCTGTTCCGACTTTCATCTTAAACGATGCATATCCTTCTTTCATACGACTTGCCGCTTCTGCTGCCATCGATTCAGGTGTTCCAATACTTAAGACATGTGTAATTGGGAACTTCTCGTGGTAACGTCCACCTAGTAATTGATAGACCGGTACCCCTAGTTTTTTCCCTACTAGGTCATAGCAAGCAATATCAAGAGCCGCTTTTGCAGCAKGTGCTTGATATACTGCTTTGTCCATTTTTTCATGTAGGCGTTCGAATTCCATTGGATTCTCGCCAATTAGTAACGGTGCTAATGTGTTTTTTAGTAGTGCATATGTCGCTTCCCATGTTTCGCCTGTTACATGCTCATCCGCAACTGCTTCACCATATCCAATTAACCCTTCTTCTGTCTTAACTTTTACGATTATCGAAGGCATATCGTCGTATGTATGGTAGCTAATGATAAATGGATCTACTAGCGGTAATCTTATAGCATATATTTCTATTTCTTTGATTTTCATTTCATTTTCCTACTTTCTTTACAAGTTTTTAGTTTTTCGTTATAGTTGTCGTTAAATAGACGTTAATGTTTCAAAAAAAGGGGACTACTTATGGATATTCGAATTGCTGTGCTAGGTTCTGCTAACTTTATCGACCGATTAAAAGAACTGGAACATGATTTAGTTTCTACTCGATTGGATTATTATATCTATCAATCGCCGGTGGATGCAACCGAAATAGTAAAAAAGATTAAACCTTGCGATGTCGTATTTTTCTCCGGTTCCCTTCCATACATATATGCAAAAGGCGCAAGTGAAGATTTACCTGTACCGACCCATTATTTAAAACAGGATGAAACGGTGATTACTACAACCTTATTATCCGTTTATTTTTCTCATAATATTCCTATTGAACAGCTTTCCATTGATTTAATCGAACCACGGTTAATACAAAACGTATTGGAGGACATCGGGCAGTCGGAACAATATCCACATATGCTAACCATTGACCCAACCTTTGAATTAGAAGAAGTCGTAAATTTTCACAAAAAATTATACCATAGCGGAAAAACTTCCCTCTCAATTACGAGTATTCACGCCGTTTTTCATGCATTACAAGACAATAAGGTTCCTGTCATTCGAATGCTAGATTCTAAAAACTCAATTTTAAAAGGACTAGAAGAAGCAAAGTCAATGGCGCTTTTAGTAAAAAGCGAATCTGCAAAAATTGCTATTGGATACATCCAATCAAATGAAGTAATTTCAGAAGAAGTGCTAAAGAAAATAGCTAATACTATTCAAGCAAACTTTGTTCAAACAGATAATCATTTATATACGTTCTTTTCAACCCAAGGTAATGTGGAAATAGCGCTTGAAAATAATACAATTCAACATTGGTTTGACCTTGCTAAAAGACCTATCAAAATTGCGTTCGGCTACGGAAAGACGGTTATAGAAGCAACACAAAATGCAAAAGATGCCTTGCCGTATACAGCTGCGAACACCGCTTACTTAATAACCGATCATAAAGAACTACTTGGCCCATATCCTAATCGTCAACAGCAAATACAACTCAAAACAAATGATCCTAAACTGGTGAAAATAGCAAAAGAAACAACATTAAGTCCGGCAAATTTATCTAAAATCATGCAATTTAGTCGCTCGCATGGCTCAATTGAATTTACAGCATATGATTTAGAAATCTATTTACAGGTAAGTAGGCGTACAACGGAACGTTTGTTGAAAAAGCTAGTAGATCAAGGATATGCACGTATTATTGGAGAAGAAATGACTTACCAACAAGGACGCCCCCGTTCTATTTACGAGTTCAACTTCCCTACTTATTGATGAAAAGGAAAGTTCAATCATGCTGAACTTTCCTTTTCCTTTTACGCTTCCACTGTTTCTTTTTGTTGCATGGCTACTATTTCTGCTTTTGATAATTTTTGAATTGTAAATCCAGTTACTGCATATCCAATGGATAGAAGTGGAACAACGTAGTTTAAAATTGCATACGGAGCGTATTCAAATGCCCCAACCCCTAAAGTTCCTAATATAAAGACACCACAAGTATTCCAAGGGATAAAGACAGACGTTAGTGTTCCGCCATCTTCCAAAGCTCGTGAAAGGTTTTTCGAATGTAATCCCATCTTTGTGTAAGCAGCAGCAAACATGCGAGATGGTACAACGATGGAAATATATTGTTCAGAACATGTCGCATTTGTAGCAAAGCATGCAATAATCGTTGAAGCAACTAATGAACCTGCGGACTTTGCCAGTTTAAGTATTTGTTTCATCATCGATTGCAGCATACCAGAATACTCTAAAATCCCTCCAAAAGTCATCGCGACAATTGTCATCGATACGGTATACATCATCGAATCTAATCCGCCGCTATTGAATAGACCATCTACCATCTTATTCCCGGTTTCAATTACATAACCACTTTGAAGTGCTGTGAAAGCATCGGAAAGACTGCCCCCTTGCACGACTATTTGTGCGACAGAACCTAAAATAATTCCTATTACTAAGGCAGGTATTGCTGGTACTTTTTTCACTACAAGTACGATTACAGCAACTGGCACCAATAATAACCATGGAGAAATGACAAAGCTTTTCTCTAACATCAGAATGACTTGTTGAATACTTTCCTGATCAATATTACTTTCTTTATATTTCATCCCTAGAAAACCATATACCGTTAAAGCGATAATGACTCCTGGAACTGTAGTAAACAACATATGGCGAATATGTACAAACAAATCAGTACCAGTTAAACCTGCTGCTAAATTGGTCGTATCTGATAATGGCGACATCTTATCTCCAAAATAAGATCCTGAGATAATTGCACCCGCAATGATTGGAGCTGGAATTCCCATACTCAGCCCAATTCCCATTCCTGCGACACCAATAGTTCCCATAGTAGACCAAGAACTACCTATTGAAAGGGAGACAATCATACAAATAACACAAATTGTTACTAAGAAAAAGGCCGGAGTAATGATTTTTAGGCCAAAATATACCATGGAAGCGACTATTCCTCCGCCAATCCAAGCCCCAATCGTCAATCCTACTAACATAATAATAACGACTGCTGGTAATGCTAATTTAATCCCCTTGTACATCATTTCTTCAATATCATTCCACTTAAATCCATGCTTCCAAGCTACTAATGCAGCAACGGACGTCCCGATGATCAACGGTATATGTGGTCCTTGTTCTAAAACAACGACTGCAACAACCATACATAAAATCATCACAAGTAATGGAATCATCGCCCATAATAAAGACATTTCCTTTTTAGAAACTACTTTCTCTTTTTCCCCCATACTATATCCCCCTTAAGACTGTCTAGACAATTTCGAATTGTCGTTAAATAGTCGCTAATAGGATAATTTTAAAGCTAAATCATTTTACCGTCAATTGTTTTTAGCACTATTTGAAAGCGTTTTCGCTATAACTTTTGCACCAATTGCAAGTGCATCATAGTTAAACGTCATATTCGGATGATGTAATCCTGGTGCAAGATCCGCTCCAATACCTATCATTGCAGCTTTCACTTCGGAATGTCTAACCGTATAAAAATGAAAGTCATCGCTTCCAGAAGTAATTACTTCTTCTGCAAGGCTTCCCATTCCAACTACCTCGATAATTCCTTCTCTCGCCATAGCCGCTGCTTCTTTGGAAACTTCCGCACCCGGTGTGATATCTTCCCATTCCCACTCTATTTCTATATCAAATAGTTGTTTGATTGCGTGTAAATCTTTTTCAATTTGGTCTTTCATTTGAAATAAAACAGCATTTTTTTGTGCACGAGCATCAATGGAGAATGTTGCAGTACCGGGAATGATATTGGCATTTTCTCCACCTGCTTGAATTTTCGTTAATTTAGCCGAATATGCTTCAAACGGTGAAAAATAAAGATTTTTAAGTGCCTGATGAATCGCCACTGTCACATCTATGGCATTTTTCCCTTGATGTGGACGTGCGCCATGCGCATCGATTCCACTAATTTTCCCTTCCAGGAACATTGCTGCTCCATGATGTATGGCAGATGAAACTTTTCCAAAAGGAAGTTCTTCTATAGGTCGTAAATGCACTCCAAATAAATGCGTTACATCTTCTAATGCACCTCTGTCAATCATTGCATTGGCACCATTTCCTTTTTCTTCTGCAGGTTGGAATATAAAGCGGATACGTTTGTTTAGTTTTTCATCTTTCAGTAATAATAAAGCTCCTAAAACCATAGAAATATTGGCATCGTGTCCGCAGGAATGATTGGCACGAAACTCGCCATCGACTTCCTGCCAGAGCGCGTCGATATCCGCCCGAACAGCAATGACTTCCTCACCTTCTCCAATTTCAGCCAGTAACCCCGTTACATCATCGAACCGGCGATAAGGTATTTGTAGCTCATCTAATATTTCTGCGAGTTTGTTCGTTGTTTCGTATTCCTTCCAGCTTATTTCTGGGTATTTGTGAAAATGATCAAACCATTGTAGTATTTGTGATTCTACGTTCATTTTTACGCTCCTTATTTTTCAATAATTTCACATACACGTCCTACTTGTCCGTCGGTTAACCGAACCTTTATGCCATGTGGATGGAAAGAGGAATTCGTTAATAAGTCTTTTACGATACCTCTCGTTTTTTCGCCTGTGCGCTGGTCTTTTTTCAAAATGATATATACTTCTAACCCTGGTTTAACTTCTTTTCTATTTTGTCCGTTCATCATCATTCACCTCTTTTTGTATCTTATCATTTTCGTACTTTACATACACTAGTGTGTAAGAAAGTATATAATAGTCTTATTAATACAACAATACTAATTAAAACAATAATTCTTTCAAATTTATATTGACGAAGTCAACATGGTCAAGTATAGTATTTAACATTAACGAAATAATATTTATCTCTTATGAAGAGTAGCGGAGGGACTGGCCCGTTGAAGCTCGGCAACCAACCATATGTTTATGTATGGAAAGGTGCTAAATCCTGCAAAACGATTTCGTTTTGAAAAATGAGAGAGGACGTCTGCATATATTCAAATTGCTAATGAACCTCTCATTTCTGAGAGGTTTTTATTATTTCTATATCAAATTAGAAAACAACAGATAGGAGAATAATGATGAAAAAGTGGTTATTTACAGGATTACTCATTTTAGTTTTAACAGTACTCGCGGCTTGCGGTGGTAAGGAAAAGTCAGAGGAAGCAAATGAAGGCTTATTAAGTGACGGTGTACTTACAGTTGGCGTAACTGCCGGTCCACACGAAGAAATCGTTGAAAAAGTGAAAGAACTAGCAGAAAAAGATGGTCTAAAAATTGAACTACAAGTGTTTTCCGACTACGTAATGCCCAATGTGGCTTTATCCGAGAAAGAAATTGACATGAATATTTTCCAAACGATTCCTTTCTTTGAACAAATGAAAAAAGACCGGAATTTGGATTTAGTAGCTGTAGGTAAAACAGTCACTTTCCCAATGGGTATTTACTCCAATCAAGTAAAAGATGTTAAGGAACTGCCAGATGGTGCGAAAATTGGATTACCAAATGACCCGACTCAAGGTGGACGTGCCCTGATGCTATTTGAAAGTGCTGGTATGATCAAGATCAAAGAAGGTCTAGACACTAATTCTACAATCCATGACATTGTAGAGAATACGAAGAACTTCCAATTTGTTGAACTTGATGCTGCACAAATTCCCCGTCAATTGAATGAACTTGACGCGGCAGCTATCAACACGAACTTCGTAATAGATGCTGGTTTATCGCCAGCTGATGACTCGATTTTTATTGAGCCAAAAGATTCTCCATTCGTGAACATTATCGCTGTCAGAAGCGAATCAAAAGACGATGAAGTGATTCAACAATTTGTTGATTTGTATCGTTCCGAAGAAGTGAAACAATTTATCGAAGAAAGATTTGATGGATCCCTCATTCCTTCTTGGTAATGAAAGGCTATCCTTCTATCGAACATTCCAAACTATAATAGTACTAGTTGAGAGAACGTTACCAATTCAGGTAACGTTCTCTTTCGATTAGTTGATATTGTGGAATAAGAAAAGTGAAATTATTTATTTGCCTATTTCACTACATCTTCGTTATCGAAAGTGGAAACTTTCTATTTGGCCGTTTTTCTCATGAAGTTAGTATCACCAATTACTTGAGTGAATCCCCATTTTTCATAAAAAGATATTTTGTCAGATTTACAATACAATTCAAAGCTTTGTACAGATTGAAGTTTAGGATGTGTCATTACTTGATCTAACAATATTCTCCCCAAACCTTTCCCTTGATACTCTTCGTGGATAATAACATCGAATATTAATGCCTTATAGACAAAATCTGAAAGAACACGTATGAAACCAATGAGTCTATTCGTTTTATTTTCACATATTCCAATGAGGATGTCTGTGTTTTCAAGCATTACTAGCACGTCTTCAAACTTTCGCTTATCTGTCCACCATTCTTGTTTGTATAATTCGTAAAGTTCTATGATTTGTTGTTCATCTAGTGTTGAGATGATATTGTAATTCATGTACGCTTCATTCCCTTCAAAATATATATACTTATATTAAACGGTAATATTCACTTGATGATTCCCAACTCATCCCCCCGATTAAACCTATTGTTTTCAATGTATTAATTCCTCTTAATGAATTGATTCTATATTCCTTAATTACGACAATTAAAGAACCTTTTCCTTTAACATATCCAGTAAAATTTACTACTTTCTATTTTTATAATGTATAAAACTGGATTACGATTTTTATTGACTAAACCATATGTAATAGTTATTATAAGAAAACAATGTCGAATTATGTCGTATAATGTTGGGAATATGGCCCAAAAGTTTCTACCAAGCCACCGTAAAGGGCTTGACTACGAGTTAATTGTTATATGGATGAAAGGATCAACCCTTCCTCCATATTTACATATGCCCTAGTCAACGCTCCGGTAGAAATCGGAGCGTTTTTTTTTCGTTTTGGAAATAATTTTTTTCTGGAATGTAATAATAAAATATGAAACGGTATGCTAGGCATCTATATCAATAAGAGAGGATCGATAAATAATGAAAAAAAATATTTACTTTAATCATGATGGAGGCGTTGATGATCTTGTTTCGCTGTTTCTATTTATGCAAATGGACAACGTTGAACTAACAGGTGTATCTGTCATTCCAGCCGATTGTTATTTAGAACCTGCGATGTTTGCAAGCCGAAAAATTATGGATCGCTTTGGACATGGCAGCCTTGATGTAGCTGAATCAAATTCTCGCGGAAAAAATCCATTTCCAAAGGATTGGCGTTTGCATGCTTTCTTCGTTGATGCTCTGCCAATATTAAATGAATCTGGTAAGATTGACACGCCTGTCGCTGATAAACCAGCACATCTTCATATGGTAGATGCCATTCACGCATCGACTGAGAAAACAACCCTTCTATTCACTGGACCACTTACGGATCTTGCCCGCGCATTAGATGAAGACCCTTCCATTGAAGAGAAAATTGATCGACTCGTTTGGATGGGCGGTACATTTCGTGAAACAGGAAATGTGGAAGAGCCCGAACATGATGGGACAGCTGAATGGAACGTGTTCTGGGATCCTGAGGCAGCTGGTCGTGTATGGGATAGCAGCATAGAAATTGATTTAGTAGCTCTAGAAAGTACAAGCCAAGTACCACTTACGGAAGATATACGTAAACGCTGGGCATCTGAACGTAAATATTTAGGTGTTGATTTTATCGGTCAATGTTATGCGATGTGTCCGCCGCTGGTTCATTTTACAACGAACTCCACTTACTTTTTGTGGGATGTTTTAACTACAGCCTTTGTTGGAAATAGTGATCTTGTTAAAGTGAAAAGAGTGAATAGTATTGTTCATACAAATGGACCGAGTCAAGGTCGGACAGAAGAAATAGCCGACGGTCGTCCTGTAAATGTGGTTTATGATGTTGATCGCGACGCTTTCTTTGATTACATTACTCAGTTGGCAAAAAAAGTGAACTAAATCATCTAGATAGTAAATAACCGGTGAACTTATAAAAAGATAGGCGCCGTAGCACAAGTAGGAGGAAGAAATGACAATTAAATCGCGCCTTAAAATAATGATTTTTCTACAGTTTTTCGTTTGGGGCTCTTGGCTCGTAACACTTGGATCTTATATGTTCAACACTTTGCAGTTTTCGGGCTCAGAGGTAGGACTTGTTTATAGCTCCATTGGGCTTGCATCTCTCATTATGCCAAGTCTTATAGGGATTATTGCCGACCGCTTTGTAAAGGCAAATAGATTATATGGAATTCTCCATTTGATGGGGGCTATTTGTTTATTTATTGCTGCAAAAGTTTCAGACCCTAGTCTTTTGTTTTGGGTAATGCTTTTTAACGCAATGGCCTACATGCCGACAATTTCTTTATCGTATACTATTTCATATTTTGGTCTAGAAAAAGAAGGACACGATACAACGAAAGCATTCCCTTCCGTTCGCGTTTATGGAACGGTTAGCTTTATTCTTGCCTTATGGACAATTAGTCTTGGCGGATTTGAGTTAAGTAATATGCAGTTATACATTGGATCAGGAGCGGCTCTTTTACTTGCGCTGTTTTCACTTGCGCTACCTAATGTTCCAACATCAACTGCCAAGAAAGATGCATCACTAGTCAGTCGTTTAGGACTCGATGCGCTCGTACTGTTCAAACAAAAGAAAATGGCTGTTTTTTTCCTTTTTGCTATGTTATTAGGTGCTGCACTGCAAATTAACACCACTTTTGCTGATCCATTTATACATGACTTTGCATTAAATCCTAGCTTTAAGGATAGTCTTGCTGTTAAGTATCCGGCTATTTTATTATCAATCGGACAAATTTCAGAAGTTGTATTTATTCTAGCCATTCCATTTTTCTTACGTAAATTTGGGATTAAGACGGTCATACTATTAAGTATGATTGCATGGACATTACGCTTCGTTCTCTTCGCTTTTGGAGAACCAGCAGGCTTAGGATTTAGCTTATTACTATTATCCATGATTGTGTATGGTGCTGCTTTTGACTTCTTTAATATATCCGGTTCCATTTTTGTAGAAAAAGAAGTGGATAGTCGCATTCGTGGTAGCGCACAAGGCTTATTCATGACAATGGTAAATGGACTGGGAACTTATTTAGGCGCAATCATTAGTGGGAAAATTGTGKATTTCTTCACAGTTGACGGCGTAAAAGATTGGCAAAATATTTGGTTGATATTCGGGTCCTATACTATCGTGCTTGCAATTATTTTTGCTGTAAGTTTTAAATACAAACATGACAATGATGCAATGAAAGATATAGATAAAATTGCTTGATAGTTGAAAACTAAGATACATTTCTTGATGTCCGGCGCCAAATTTATTGGTGCCGGATTTTATATGATTGTACTAACTCTTTTACATGAGCTGTTTTTGGAAAATGTTATATGTACGTGCTATACTGATGAAGGATTTATTTTGAAAAGGAGTGTTTTGAATGGCGAAAAAAGGTTATTTTTTAATGGACACTGGCGAGAAAATCGAATTTGATTTGTTCCCAAATGAAGCACCAAACACAGTTGCAAACTTTGAAGAGTTAGCAAACAGTGGATTTTATAACGGGGTTATTTTCCACCGTGTTATTCCTGGTTTTGTAAGTCAAGGTGGAGACCCAACTGGTACTGGTATGGGTGGTAGTGGCAAAACGATTAAATGTGAAACTACTGGCAACCCACACAAACACGAAGCGGGAAGTCTTTCTATGGCTCACGCTGGGAAAGATACGGGTTCAAGCCAATTCTTCATCGTTCACGAACCACAACCACATTTAAACGGTGTTCACACAGTTTTTGGTAAAGTTACTAGCGGTCTTGAAGTAGCAACAGCTATGAAAAACGGCGCTAAAATGGAAAAAGTAGAAGTTTTCGACGCTGAATAATTAAAATAAGCAGCTACCTTTTAGGTATGCTGCTTTTTGCTATGTTCGGAAAGTGAGGTGAAAATAATGACTCCTCTATTTACGGGAAATTGGATTGGTATTATATCTACTTTGTGCTGGATTTTATGTTTTTATTTCACCTTAACTTTTTTTGAAAACTTACGTAAAGGTGAAGAGCGGATTACAAAGCAATCTAAGATAGCTGCAATCATTTTTTTATCAATAGCTTTGTTATTGCCTGCCGTGTTTAATTTTTATTTATTTGTACAAATGCATCAGTGAGAAGAGAAGCGTTTCCTCGGAGACGCTTCCCTATTCTTGCTTATAAAAACGTTCACCTGTTTGAGGATTATAATACACCCTCGTTTTCTCTCCTGTAACAGGGTCGATATTGACCTCTTCCGTTCGCTCAAAACCTGCCTCCACTTTCGTTCCATGATTGCGTCTAAACCGTTTGTCATAAATAAAATATCCGAGCAAAATAAAAGCTATAACGGCTATGATTTGCACAACATATATACTTACAATAACAATAATTGACGTCATATTTTCTCTACAACAACTGCTGTTCCGTATGCTACAATCTCACTCATATTACTACCAATTTCACCCGAGTCATATCGCATCATAACAATAGCATTGGCATCCATTGAATGGGCATTTTTAATCATACGGTCCATCGCTTCTTTTCTTGAATCCTCTAGCATCGCGGTGTATTGCTTGATCTCCCCACCTACCAAGCCTTTTAAGCCCGCCATAATATCTCCGCCAAGCCCTCTACTTCTCACAATAAGACCATACGCAGGACCTTTTACTTCCACAATTTTATATCCTTCAATTTTTTCCGTTGTCACTACTAACATATGAAACGCCTCCACTTTTTTATAATTTTTACAAACTAAAGGCAATAATTAAGATTAAGATAAGCGGCCCAAATAAGACTAGCCAACTTAGTGGTCTCCCAAAATTGAGTGTCCAACCTACGCCAAATCGTTTTTCGACTAAAATACTTGGATCGTCTTTATTGATATAGATAATTCCGCCCTTCCAATACTTATCATCATCAACTGCTATTTTATCCTCTAAATTTGGACTATCGTCTTCCACCTTCCAACGCGAACCACTTTGCCCAACCTTCACTATATATATTCCTACTGCCAGAAAAGTTAGCACTAAAAAGACTAGTGGAAGTGCGAACATCACCCAAGCGGATCCGATTTCTGGGTGAATTGTTTGTAAATGAAAATAACCCATCATTAATGTCATCGTTATCGTGATAAATAAGGCGAACCAGCTACTATATTTTCGGAATGCTAGCTGCTGAGACACAGATGTTTTTTTGTTGGCCGGATTAATCTTTGCTCCTGCAAACTTCATCCCTTCGCTCATCATTAGAAACATCCCTTGCATCACAAGTAAAATAAGTGGCATAGAAATAACACTGAAATACGTTTTTTCGCTAAATGCATCTGGTTGCCCAGAAGGTCCCCAATGAGTAGGAATCATGTCCGGCATTTGCGCGTATTTCATGAATGTATAAATGATTAAGCCTACCGTTATAACCATAGGAATGATAAATACAATACGTGGTATTAACTGGAGCTTCTCTTGAAATTGTAAGTCTACTACACGTACTTCCTTTTTCCCTGACGTCCATCTTTGCGCTACTTTTAACTTTTTCACACGTACATGCATCATGAAATAATAGCCTAATCCAATAAAAAGGATGCAAAATTGTACACCTACACTAATAATCGATAGCATTTCTTCTGTCGGAGATTGCGTTAATGCCCAAAGAAGATAAGCTGCCAACACAATAATTCCTAGCGTTAAGACAACCGAAGTGTACCTCTTTTTATATCCTAGGATTGTTGGTTCTTTCGTGTATTGTTCTGGTATATAGACGCCAAATGCTTCCGTTTGCTTAAGTAGTTTCGGTGTAAATGCTTGTAATACGGTGATAAACAATAAAATAAAGCCAAATAATAAAACAATCATGATGTCCCCTCCTTAATATGTTGCACGAGCCCCCTTACCATATTGACCATTTCTTCCTCTGAAAGCTTCAATACTAGCCCTTCCGCTATTAATGGGCGGATTTGTTCTGCCAAATGTTGTTGTTCTTCGGCTGTTGCTTTTGGTATTCCATTAGGTTGTATAATAACGCCCGATTTAGCGACGATTTGGATAAACTCTTTTTCTTCTAAGTAATGATAGGCTTTATTCACTGTATGCATATTCATGCCTAAATCTGCTGCAAATGCTCGAACAGATGGCAATGAATCTCCTGGTTTTAGCTCGCCTCTAGCAATTCCTTCGATGAGTTGTTGCGCTAGTTGTAAATAGATTGGTACAGATGAATTTGTTTGTATTTCGATAAACATGATGTCCTCCTATCTACATGTGTTCTATATATATTATAACATTTTTGTTCTATATTGAATAGAGCAAAGAAGGGGTTAGGGGATGGATCTTGCGATTTGGGGTGAGGATCTTGCGATTTCGGGTGTGGATCTTGCGATTTGAAAGCACTATCTTGCGATTCAATGTTTATTCCTATAAAAAAAGCCTATTCTCCGAAGAAAATAGACTTTTTGTTCATTTATTTAGTTAGTGCTGTTCAAGTTCTGTTTCCCAGTTGCATAATATACTTCTTTCACTTGTTCCGGCACCATTCCTCCGCCAGTTGCCCAAGCGATATGTGTGGCATTTTTCAAATTAACTTCATTTTCCGCTAAATGAATTGGACCAGTCATTCCAGCTAGTGCAGATGGTTCAAGGTAAATTTTTTCCGTGTCTGCAAGAAGTGCTAGCAATGTGTACATTTTTTCATCACTAATGGTATAGCTTCCACTTAGCATTTGTTCTAGTGTTTTGCCCACAAATCCAGAAGGGCGCCCAACTGCAAGGCCATCTGCATCGGTTTTATTGTCCAGACCAATCTCATCTACCGCTATATCTTCATGTAAACCTGTCATCATTCCAAGCAGCATACAAGGAGAATGAGTCGGTTCAGCAAAGTAACAATGAACATGATCACCAAACAAAAGTTTTAAACCGAATGCCACGCCTCCAGGTCCGCCGCCAACACCACAAGGCAAATAGACAAACAAAGGATTGTTTTCATCTATCTTTTTCCCTAGCTGCTCCAACTGTTTTTTTAACCTGCCGGCCGCAACTGCATAGCCCATAAATAAGTCCGTAGAATTTTCGTCATCGATAAAAAAGCATGTCGGATCTTTTTCCGCTTGTTTTCTTCCTTCTTCCACTGCAATACTGTAGTCGGAAGCGTATTCGATCACTTCTACGCCTTTTTCACGAAGCATGTCTTTTTTCCACTGCTTTGCATCGCTCGACATATGAACTGTCACACGGAATCCAAGCTTCGCACTCATAATTCCGATGCTGAGTCCTAGATTACCAGTTGAGCCGACTGCAATGGAATACGTTGAGAAAAATGCTCGCATTTGATCCTGAGCGAGAACGCTATAATCATCTTCCTCGGTCAATAAACCTTCCTGAATAGCAAGTGTTTCCGCAATTTTCAACACTTCATAAATGCCACCGCGCGCCTTAATAGAACCAGAAATCGGCAGATCATTATCACATTTTAATAAAAGCTCTCCGTCGAAATCCGTTTGGTATAAATCCTTCATTGCTGTAGCCATTTGTGGAATAGCTACTAGAGGCGATTCAATAATACCATTGGTTTTCCCTGTTTCAGGAAAGGCAATTTGTAAGTAAGATGCAAATCTATCTAGGCGATCACTTGCGTCCTGTACCATTTCGCTTGTGACGGATAGACCTTTTAAGGCATCTTCTGTTTTTATTATATTTGGATTAAACCAAATGACTTCTTCTGTATTTTTCATTTTTTCAATTAAAGGAAATTGTTGCACTAGTTGTTCTTTATTCATAGTTGTATGACCCTTTCTCTTATAAGCTGTACACATGTGTTATATCAGGTGAACGCTCATCAAACTGAAATCCGTTAGCCCGATAAAATGCATCCGCTTTTGCCGATTCCGTTTTCGTTGTAATCTCGTTGAACTGTTCTCTTGCATGGACGAAAATGGCGTTAAAAAGTTCACTTCCGATTCCTTTTCGACGATAGTTTGGCAGTGTGTAAGCCCTTTGTAGCCTTGCAGCGTCGGTGCCGTTTACATTTCGATTTAATCCCCCAATTGCAACGAGTTCATCGTCGTTCCATGCACCAAAAAGTGCCTCGCCTGGCTCGCTAAATCGATTCGTACCATCTTCATATTCAGTCGCAAGCCTTGAGACAAAACGATAACCTTCTTTTTCGCTTTCTTGAATTAGTTTGGATACGTCTACATCATTTAAATCAGAAATCTTTCTCACTTCGATTACCATATACGTTCCCCCATTCCATTTTTAAAAACGAACTCTTTACTATTATTCAATATATGTAAGCAATTCCCCTTTAAATTTAAAAAACAAACAGTATTAAAAAACATTGTTACTGGTGCCAGGCACCAGTAACAATACTGTAACAATCCAACATCCAATCAATAAAAAAATCTCGCTTTGCTTTAAGCAAGGCGAGATTTTAGGCTGTTATACAGTTGCTTCGATAGCAGCTAGTCTTTCTGCTACTTCTTCTTCAGTAAGATTATGTTCTACGATATAGCGATTGCGTGGATCTACACGACATTCGTGTGAACAGCTACGAAGGTATTTGTGTTCATTTTCTTCTGAACATAGGATTTTATCATTGCAGTCTGGGTTGGCACAATTTACATAGCGCTCACAAGGTTCGCCAGTAAAATGATCCTTCCCTACAACGACGTGTTCTACTTGGTTGATCGGCACAGCGATACGCTCGTCAAATACGTACATTTGGCCATCCCATAATTGTCCTTTGACTTCTGGATCTTTTGCGTATGTTGCAATACCGCCATGTAGTTGGGCAACGTCTTCGAAGCCTTCTCGTACTAACCAGCCCGAGAATTTTTCACAACGAATACCACCCGTGCAGTATGTTAAAACTTTCTTACCTTCGAACATTTCTCTATTTTCCAACATCCAGTCTGGAAGATCGCGGAAGTTGCGAATATCTGGACGAATTGCCCCGCGGAAATGTCCTAAGTCAAACTCATAGTCATTACGAGCATCGATAACAATTGTATCTTCTGCTTGCATTTGTTCGAAAAACTCTTTTGGAGAAAGGTATTTTCCTGTTAATTCATTTGGATTAATATCATCTGCTAATCCTAAATGAACGATTTCTTTTTTTGGACGAACATGCATTTTTTTGAATGCGTGTCCCTCTGCCTCATCTATTTTATACACCATGTCAGCAAAACGATCGTCCGCTTTCATCATGTCCATATATGCTTCGGTTTGTTCAATCGTTCCCGAGCATGTGCCGTTAATTCCTTCGTCTGATACTAAAATACGCCCTTTTAACCCAATTTCTTTACAAGCAGCAAGATGTTCTTGTGCAAATGTTACTGGATCTTCAATCGGGACATATTTATAGTAAAGTAATACTCTGTATGCATTTGTTTCCATTTTTTACTCCACCTTTTCTAATTTTGTCCACCGTACAGTATAACAAAATTAAAGATGGATGTTAACTATTTCGTTTGAATTCGAAACTGTCAGTCTTTCGTGGCTAGCTTACAAAGTTCTATAAAGTTACGTTCAAATTTTTCATTGTCTTCTTTCTGACGTTTCCTTGGTCCTTTTAGTCTTCCTCCAGCCTGCCTAATTTTCTTCGACATATGGCGACTATCTAATAGCTGGTCAATGTTTTCATGTGTATACCAACGTCCATTTTGATCGATTGCGAAACCTTGTTTTGCTAACACCATTGCCGCAAGCCCATAATCTTGCGTTACAACGATATCCCCTTTTTTCACTCGGTTCACTAACACAAAGTCAACTGCGTCAGCGCCTTTGGAAACCATTACTGTTTCTGCGCCATCTCTTTGCATAAAGTGCGCAGTGTCACATAGCAATGTAACTTTTAAATCAAACTTTTGCGCAACCGCAATCGTTAAATCCACTACTGGACATCCATCCGCATCCACTAAAATACTCACCATTTTACGCACCTCATTCAAACGTCCTTTTAACCCATTGTATTACACACTTTCAGATAAAGTACAATGTAAGAAAAAAGCGCCCATATAACCGGACGCTTTATCGTTCGTATGCTCCTAAGATCTCTACTGCTTTTTCTGTAAGAGATGTGTCAACCGCTTTTTCAAAATCAACATCTCCACTTATTGCGCCATTTGCTTTATATGCATCATATTGCTTTACAACATCATCCAAAAACATTTTGCCATCGGGATCTAGACCCGTTACAAATACCTTTTCCCATAATTCCGGGTCTTTCAATGCAGTATGTTTGGTCATAATATCAATTATTTCATCTTTGCCTTCCCCTTTTATGAAGGCATCGTTATAGTCGCGCACACCTTTTAAATAAGCAGCCATAAAGCGCAGTGAAACATTCTTTTCGTCATTCATAAACTGAGGAGATCCAAGTACTAGTGCTATTTGGGATTCAGGTGCGTAATCGGTCGCATCGCCAAAACGAATGTGGAAATCATTTTCAATTCCTTGCGTAATAAGTGGCTCAATTTGAAGTGCAGCATCAATCGATCCATTTTCAATTGCACCCAACATACTACCGAAGTCTCCAAGCAGGACAAATTCCACATCATCTTGCGTTAATCCAGCGTGTTTTAACATTTCTAAGTAAATATATTCATCGATTGAATTTTTGGAGGAGATAGCAATACGTTTTCCTTTAAAGTCTTTGTATTCTTTGATGACATCTTTCATCTGATTACCTATTACGAATGTAAAGTACGATTTCCCTGGCACATTATGTCCTTTATCAGCAATAATTTTTACGTCGATTCCTTGTGCAATGGCGTTGAAGAATGATGCAGTTGATACACCGCCTGCTATATCGACTTCACCAGATGCAAGCGCTGGAAGCATCTCATCACTATTAGCAAACTGGGCAAATTCTACTTCAATATTATAATCCTCAAAATATCCTTTTTCTTTCGCAATATAAAACCCAGCTCCAGAGGCTGCACCATCTTCTGCAATTCTTACTTTCACTTTCTTTTCAAGTGGCGCCAAATCGCCTGATGGGTTATTTATATTTACCTCGTCATCAATTGCATCTGTGCTTTCCTTTTCTTTAGTACTACACGCACCCAACAAAAGCACTACTAATGCAACTAGTATGAACCAACGCTTTTTCACAAGCTTCCTCCCTTATCCTCTCGATCGCTGTACTTCTTGTTGTAAATGATTCCAAATAATAATGAATTGCTCCGCCATCTCCGCATTTGCTCGCACTTGTTCCATCGTTCTCGGCCGAGGAATAGGCACTTTTATTTCTTTTACAATTTCTCCAGGATGTGCGCTCATTAATACAATACGGTCGCTTAGTAACAATGCCTCATCGATACTATGCGTAATAAATAACACCGTTTTCTTCGTTTCAGACCAAATAGAAAGTAACTCTTCCTGTAAAATGAATTTATTTTGCTCATCAAGTGCTGCAAATGGTTCATCCATTAGTAAAATTTCAGGGTCATTTGCGAAGGCCCTTGCAATGCTAATGCGTTGTTTCATGCCCCCAGAAAGTTCTTTCGGGTACAGTTTAGAAAAGTTACTTAACCCTACTTTTTTCAAATAATTATTCGTTTGCTTACGGATAAACTCTTTCGGCAAATGACGCATATTAAGCCCAAATGCTACGTTTTCTTCGACCGTCAACCAAGGGATAACCCCTTTTTCTTGGAAGACCATCGACTGCAAGGGACGAAAATCTAAATCAGCTGCAATTGTAAATTGACCAGAACTTGGGTGCTCTAGACCCGCTAGTATGCGTAATAAAGTCGTCTTCCCGCAACCACTCGGTCCGACTAAACAAACAAATTCTCCTTCTTTTACATCGAGCGATACATTTTTAAACGCAGTCACACTATTACTTTTTTTGTAAAACACTTTTGTTAAATCTTTAATAGATATCTTCACATCATCACTCATCTATTCACCTCCATGGGACAATTTTCTTTTGCAGCCCACGTAGGAAAAGGGAAAATAGAAATCCGAAAAAGGAAATGAGTATTAAACCGACGAACATTTCTTTTAACATAAATGCTTTGTAAGAGGTCCATATTAAATACCCGATTCCTGATGTGGCTCCCATCATTTCCGCAGCAACGATTGTAAGCAGTGCAATCGCCTGCCCCATTTGAATTCCTTCTAGCATGACAGGAAGCGCTCCTGGAAATGCTATTTTGAAGAAAAAGTCTTTTGGACTTGCTCCGTAATTTTTGGCAACGTCTAAATGCACTTTTTCTATGTTGAGAACACCTGCAACGGTATTAATGACGACTGGGAAAAATACGCTTCCTGCAATCGTTACTATTTTGGAGAAGTCTCCAATTCCAAAGAAGATAATAATGATTGGGAGTAGTGCTAGCGTAGGTATCGGCATAAGTGCCATTACAATCGGAGATATAAAATGTCGAATTGGTGCGTATAATCCCATCAGTAAGCCGATGACTATTCCTGGTATTACGCCGAGTAAAAAACCTGCAGCTATTCTATATAAAGATACGGAAACATGTGTCCACAAAAGCCCGTTTGTTGCCAGCTCGAAAAACGTTGTAACAATGGCAGACGGCGGTGGGAAAAATCGAATATCTAATATTCCCGTTCGAGAACATATTTCCCAAAGTAAGAGTAGTAAAATCGGTGAAATAATCGTTAGTAGTTGCTTACTCCGCTCTTTTACTTGTTGCTTTTTCCATTCCTGTTGCTCGGTTTCATAGGGATCGAATAGACCGTTCCCTTTTTCATCGCGCATTTTTCACCACCTCTTCTCCAAATAATATGACGAACTTGTGGAATGTGTGAAAAACAATATGCTTTTCTTAAGGTAAACGTCTATTTTTTTACAAGAAATGGCTAGGGGAAATCAATTCGGGTGTGAAAGCAACCAATTCAAAGCGAAATGCCCCTTTCTCATCGAAAGGAGCATCCCACTCATTTAATAACAAATTTAGTTTTACTATATCCTTCTTTTAGCTTTTCTACTTCCAAAATAGCCGGCATGGACGCCTTTAGTTCAGCAACATGTGAAATAACACCAATCATCCGTCCCGATTTTTGTAAATCAATTAAGGTATCAATTGCTTTGTTCAATGACTCCTCGTCAAGCGAGCCGAAACCTTCATCGATAAACATCGTGTCGATTCGGATGCTTCCTTGGAAGCTTTGAATGACATCAGCCATTCCAAGCGCTAAGCATAGTGATGCATTGAACTTTTCGCCACCGGAGAGTGTTTTGACGTCTCTCGTTTGGCCTGTATATGCATCATATACATCTAAAC